>NZ_JBVIPA010000046.1:0-60864 GCF_055578365.1 Streptomyces sp. NPDC033131 | reverse complement strand
GTCGCAATCCACACCGAACCCGAAAGGCCCTCACCCGTTCAAGATCCCCCAGCCGAGATCTGACTCACCTGTCCACAACCTCCCGAGACAGAACAGCTAGTGCGGCGATACGGCACCAGGGGCGCCGCGCATCCACAGCAGCAGCTCGCGGTGTCTTCCATCTTCCTATTCGGTCCGCAGGGCGGTGGCGGTGCGGACCCTGGCGGCCCAGCTCGCGGGCAGCAGCGCGCCCAGGACGGCGATGAGCAGGCCGCCCAGGACCAGCAGGGCCAGTTCGGCTGCGGAGTAGACCGCGAGCACGGAGTCGGGAAGCTCGAGGCCGGCGCTGTCGCCATCGCGGGGATGACCCAGCCGTGCAGGGTGACGCCGAGCGGAACGCCCAGGGCACCGCCGGCCAGACCGGTTCCCGCATCCTCGCCAAGCTCCAACTGCGTGACCGCGTCCAGGCCGTCATCGCCGCCTACGAGGCCGGGCTGGTCAGCGTGGACAGACAGGAACCGGCAGGGCAGTCCGCCGAGCATCCGTGAACCGTCCCGGCGGTCACTCGTCACGTCACAGCCTTCACCTGCTGCGCCAGATCCCGTTTCCGGTGGAGGAACGGTCTCAGGGGCTGGCCGGTGGCGAGCTGGCCGCCGCAGACTGCGCCGTCTCGGCACCTGCCACATTCTGCCCAGGCTGGCGGTGATCAGGGCCGCGGTCGCGACTATGGCCCAGGAATGCGTCCACCGCAGGTTGCTTTCCCGTGAACCAAGCCCGGTGCGTCGAGGCGGCACAACCCTTGGGAAGTGTCGGCTGTCTTCCCTCGGATAGCGTCTGTCGCAGCGGCAGATACCCGCCACCTGTCGAGCGGGCCCGCCCATGGGCCCCGCCTCGGTGGGTAAGAGCAGGGCTCATCTCTTGGAGGAGGCACGTGGGATGGCTGTACGTCCTCACGAGTCTGACGGCTTCCCCGTGCGCTCGCGAAGGCAGGGAAAGAAGGCCACCGGGAGCGGGCACCTTGCCGGGGAACCCGTCGACGTCATGTGCGAGGTGGTCCTACCGCTGCTGTGCCGTGCCAACTTGCTGTCCCAGCTCCTGAACATCGGATCTGTACGTGACCCACATGAGCAGGAGGCGTAGCGCGGTGCCCGACGGCGCGGCCCAGATGGGCGGCCGAACCTGCGGGCATTTCTGACCGCTGCGATGAGGAGCCCCGGGGACGTACACGTCGTGCGGGTCATGGCGGTCTCCCCGTTGCATGCCATCGCCGCAGCATGTGAGCCGAATCCGTAGTTCTCACGGCGCAGCCAGGGGACGTGGCCAGCTGGATGGCGGCCGTGGTCCCGGCCGGGGCGTCATCCACGCCGTCGACTGCGAGGAAGCACCCACCGGGGCACACGGTACTGACCCTGGACAAGGCGCTGGACGCCGCGGGGTGTCCCGGGACTCGGCTGTGTGCGCTGAGCGGCGTGGTGGCCGCCGCAACGCTGGTCGTCCTCGGCGACCCGTCCCAGACGGCGCAGACCCAGACCAGCTGCCAGGTCCGCGACCGCACCGAGATATTCACCGGCAATTCCAGACACCCCCACGGACTTCACCGAACCCGGCCAGCACTCCCCGGAGTCCGGGTTCGGCCATGAGATCGGCGACGGATACGGCCAGTACTGGCCCCAGCTTCCGGCCGCCGATCTCACCGACTCGAAATCAGGTCGCGTGGGCGGCCTTCTAGGGCGCGTATCGAGTAGTGATCAATTTGCGGGATGTGCCTTCGTGGCACGGTCCGGTCCGATAGACGGTCTTACGTGACGCGAGTTCAACTGACCGATCCGGATTTGGAGTTCATCGAGGCGTACCTGCCGATCGGCGAGTACGGCCCGTACCCCGAGCGACTGCGGCAGCAGTTCGAGGGCGTGATCTGGCGGTTCAAGACGGGCGGGCAGTGGCGGGAGATGCCGACGGAGTTCGGCGCCTGGTCGACCGTCCACAACCGCTTTCGGCAGTGGCGTGACGCCGACGTCTTCGAGGCCTTTCTGGAGGGCCTGATCACGGAAGCCGCGAAGCGGGGTGAGGTGGACCTGTCCCTGGTCAGCATCGACTCCACCACCGCCCGAGCCCACCACGACGCGGCCGGGATGCACCTCGACGAGGACGTCGTCACCGCCCTGGAGAAGCCGCGGCCGAGGAGGAGAAGGCCAGATCAAAGGGGGCGGCCTCGAAGAGCAAAACGGGCAAGATACCGAAAGTGATCCCGCGCTGGAAGAACGACGACGCATCTGGCGTCGGCGGAAACTCCGGCTGAAGGCCGCCCTCCTCGGACGTCCAGAGGCGGGCAGACCAGCAAGGTCCACCTCGCCGCCGACCGCAAGTGCCGCCCGCTGGCGTTCATCCTGACCACAGGCCAGGCACCGGACAGCCCGCAGCTCATCCCCGTCCTGAAGAAGGTACGGGTACGCGGGCCCGTCGGCCGACCCCGCATCCGGCCGGACGCGGTCGCCGGGGACAAGGCGTACTCGTCCCGCGGAAACCGCGCCCACCTGCGCAACGCCGTATCAAGACGGTCATCCCGGAGAAGAAGGACCAGGCCGCCAACCGGAAGGAGAAGGGCTCCAGAGGTGGCCGACCCGTCAGCCACGACGCCGATCTCTACAAGGAGCGGAATACCGTCGAACGCCCGATCAACAAGCTCAAAGCATGGCGGGGCATCGCCACCCGGTACGACAAGACTCCCGATAGCTACCTCGCCGGTCTCCACCTGCGCGCCTCGATGATCTGGATCAAGGACCTCACCAGGACCACCCGATGATCACGACTCGATATGTCCCTGGGTGACGCGTTGAGGTGCCGGACGCCAAGGGGCGGGCAGGAGTTGAGTCAACGGTCAACCAGCCGTGGACGCGGGGCCTCACCCGTGGATTCCGCGTCGGTGTCGTCGATGCCGACCGGGCCGCGGGGAAGCATCCCGTCTAGCCGCTTTGGCAGCCACCAGTTGGTCCGGCCGAGGAGTGTCATGGTCGCCGGTACCAGCACCATGCGTACGACCGTGGCGTCGATGAAGATCGCGGTGGCCAGGCCGAGCCCGAACATTTTGGTGGAGGGGTCCTCGGCGACGGCGAAGGACAAGAAGACCGCCACCATGATGAGGGCGGCCGAGGTGATGATCCGGGCGGTGCCCGAGACGCCCTCAACGATCGCCGTGACGTTGTCGCCGGTGCGCAGGTACTCCTCGCGTACGCGGGAGAGGAGGAACACCTCGTAGTCCATCGACAGGCCGAACAGGATGGCGAAGAGAAACGTCGGGATGAACGACACGATCGGAACCGTCGCTTCCAGCCCGATGAGTGCGCCTCCCCAGCCCCACTGGAAGACCGCGACCATGATGCCGTAGGCCGCGCCGATGCTCAGCAGATTCAGCAGTACCGCCTTGAGCGGTACGAGTATCGAGCGGAAGACCAGCATCAGCAGCAGGAACGACATCGCCAGCACGGCGGCGACGATCACCGGCAGGCGTTGGCTGGTGCGTTGGCCCACGTCGGACAGGCTCGCGGCGGCGCCGCCGACGTGGGCCCTGGCCGGGCCGTGCCCGATCGCCGTGGGCAGCACGTCGGTGCGCAGCCGGGCGATGGTGTCGGCCGTGGCCTTGTCCTGAGGGCTGGTGGTCGGGAACACCACGAGGGTCGCGATGCCGGTGGCCCGATCGATGTGCGTCGGCGCGACGGATGCGATGCCCGGATCCGCCGCGACCGTTGCGACGAGTCGGTCCAGCACTCCCGGATCACGGGCGGGGTCCGCGGCGATGACGAGGGGACCGTTGGTGCCCGGGCCGAATCCCTCGGCGACGAGGTCGTAGGCCCGGCGCTCGGTACGGCTGTGGGGCAGTGAGCCGTCGTCGGGCAGGCCGACGCGCAGGCCGAGCACGGGCAGCGTCGCGGTCAGCAGCAGCGCCGCAGCGCCGACCGCGTACGGCACCGGGTGCCGGCTGACGTGCCCGATCCAACGACGCCACCCGGCGGCGTGGGCGGCGCCTGCCGCCGGGTCCCGCCGCCCTGCGAGTCGGGCCGGCTTCCTGGTCTGCAGAGCCCGGCCGATCCGGCCGGCCCGGGCCAGGCGCGGGCCCGCCGCGCCGAGGAAGGCCGGCAGCAGCGTCACCGACGCGAGCACCATCGTCAGGACGACGATCGAGACGGCAACCCCGCCCACCGTCATGAACGGCACGTTCGCGACCGCCAGGCCGAGGATCGACACGACGACGGTGCCGCCGGCGAAGACCACCGGCCGCCCCGCCGTTGCCACCGCTCGCCCGGCCGCCGCCTGCGGATCGAGCCCGCACGCGAGGTACTCCCGGTGCCTGGCGAGCACGAACAGCGCGTAGTCGATGCCCACTCCGAGCCCGACCATGCTGCCCAGGACCGGTGCGAAGGTGGGGACGTCCGTGACCCCCGCCAGTACCGTCATCGTGGCGACCCCGACGGTCAGTCCGAAGACCGCCATGCCGATCGGCAGCGCGGCGGCGACGAGCGAACCGAACGCCAGGAACAGGATCGCGGCCGCGGCGAGGAGGCCGATCAGCTCGCTTGCGCCGCCGTCGGGGTCGGAGAAGGCGTAGAAGAGGTTCCCGCCCATCTCGATGCGCAGGGGTAGCTCGGCGCGCAGTCGGTCGCCGAGTTCGACGAGGGCGTCGAGGTCTTTGGCCGACAGTCGGCTCTGGTCGGGGTACTGCACCCGGACGACTGCGATCCGCCCGTCGGCCGAGACAAGGCCGCCGCGCACGGTGGTGTCCCCGCGTGCGTCGAGTGCCCCCGCCGGGTCGCTCGTGCCGAGCACGTGCGGCAGCCGTTTCACCTCGGTCTGCAGCCGCGTGAGAGCGGTGCGCGCGCTGTCGTGGTCGAAGAACGTCGCAGCGCCGTCGAGGGGGGTGACGACCACTTGGGCGGTCATCCCCTCCTGGCCGGTGCCGACCCGCTCGATCAGTTCCGCGGCCCGTTGGGAGTCCAGTCCCGGAGCGGTCATCGAGTCCGCGGTCCGCCCGCCGAAGGCGATGGCGGCGAGGACGGCGAGCGTGGCGGCGATCAGCCATGCCGCGATCACCCGCCAGGGATGGCGGGCGGCGCTTGCGCCCAGGCGCAACAGGGCTTTCGAGAGCATCGGGTCCTCCAACCACCTCGTCGGCCGTCCTTGTACGGCCGCCGATGCCGAGGCTCGTCGCCACGGCGCTCCGCGGCATCGGCCCGCGGGCCGCGGATCCGTCGGCCCCGGGGTGGAGTGACGACCCGTCCTTTCGGCCGATGCGCGGCCCGCCGCGGTCCCTAGGCTGAGAACCGTGCTCCGAGACGACCTGCGAACCCTGTGGACCGAACCCCGGCCGCCCGACGCGCCCGCCCGGGTGCGGCGGGACTGGGCGCTGCTCGCCGCGGGCCTTGCCGGTGTGGCGCTGGAGGCCACCCTGCGCGAGAACGTCGTGTGGCGGCCGGTGGCGGTGGTGTTCGCCGTATGGCTGTGCCTGCTGCCCCTGTGGCGCCGGACCCGCCCGCTGGCGATGGTGACGCTGGCGTTCGGCTCGGTGATCCTGCTTCAGGTGGCCTCGCTCGTCGCCGCACCAGGCGAGCCCGTCGGCCTGGACACCGGCGCGGTCGTGCTCGTGCTGGTGTACGCGCTGCTCCGGTGGGGATCGGGACGCGAGATTGTGCTGGGCGGCGCGGTGATCCTCGCGGCCAGCGCGCTGTGTTCCGTCACGGACGAGACCCCGGTCGTCGAAAATGTCGTGGGCTTCGTCTTCCTGCTGCTGCCCGGTGTGGTCGGGGCTGCCGTGCGGTTCTGGGTGACCGCTCGCGAGCGGCAGTTGGAGCAGGTGCGCTCCCGCGAGCGCGAGCAGCTCGCCCGGGAACTGCACGACACGGTGGCCCACCACGTGTCGGCCATGGTGATCATCGCCCAGGCGGGCCGGGTGCTCGCGGGCGCCGACCCGTCCGCCGCCGTCGAGGCGCTGGAGGGGGTCGAGGAGGAAGGGGCGCGCACGCTGGAGGAAATGCGCGCCATGGTCGCCGCGCTGCGCGACCGCGGGGTCGGCGCCGAGCTGGCGCCGCCTGCCGGAGTCGCGGATCTGGAGCGCCTGGTGCGCACCCCGGGTGGTCGCCTCAGGGTCGACCTGGGGCTCGACGGCGAACTGGAGACGCTGCCCCCGGCCGTGGACGCGGCCGTCTACCGGATCGTGCAGGAGTCGGTGACCAACGCGCTGCGCCATGCGGTCAACGCGACCGAGCTCGTCGTTCGGGTCGCCGCGGAACGGCACACGGTACGGGTGAGCGTGCGCGACAACGGCCACCGCACCGGCCGAGGCCGTGCCGGATACGGACTTACCGGACTGCGCGAGCGCGCGACCCTGCTCGGCGGCAAACTACAAGCCGGCCCCGGCGCCGACCAGGGCTGGCATGTCGAAGCCGAACTGCCGAGAGCGAGGAGCGAGAGCGGTGCCCATCCGCGTCCTCGTCGCTGACGACCAGACCATCATCCGCACCGGGCTGCGGATCATGCTGAACGCCCAGCCCGGCATCGAGGTGGTCGGCGAGGCCGCCGACGGGCGGGAAGCCGTACGTCTGGCCCGCTACCTACGCCCCGACGTCTGCCTGTTCGACATCCGCATGCCCGTACTCGACGGGCTCGAGGCCACCCGGCTGGTCGCCGGCCCTGGCGTCGCCGACCCGCTGGCCGTGGTCGTCATCACCACCTTCGACCTCGACGAGTACGTCTACGGCTCACTGCGTGCCGGCGCCCGCGGATTCCTCCTCAAAGACACGGGACCAGACCTTCTGGCGCAGGCCGTACGGTCGGCGTCCGACGGTGCGGCGCTCATTGCCCCCAGCGTCACCGTCCGTCTGCTCCAGACATTCGCGGACCTGCCCGCCGGCCGGCCCGTGGCCCAGCCGGTCTCCCCCGTCACCGCCCGCGAGGAGCAGGTGCTCCTCGCCGTCGCTCGCGGGCTGACCAACACCGAGATCGCCGATGCACTGCACATCAGCCTCAGCACGGTGAAGACGCATCTGGCCAGCCTGATGGCCAAACTCGGCGCCCGCAACCGGGTCGAGATCGCGATGTGGGCCTACGAAACGCGCCGTATCCTCCCCGGAACCTGAGCCGGGTGCCGGGCCATGCCCCATGAGTCCCCGCCCGGACATCAGTGCACCGGTCGGCTCACGTCGGCTCCACGTGCCTCACCCGCCCCAGAGCGTGACGTACCAGGAAGCCAGAACTGGGACGGTGAGACACCCGATACGACAAGACTCCCGACAGCTACCTCGCCAGTCTCCACCTGCACGCCTCGATGATCTGGATCAAAGACCTCACCAGAACCACCCGATGATCACGACTCGATACGCGGCCTAGCGCAGACCCACAGAGCGGGATGTTCGAAGCCAACGTGCCAGGGACCCTGGCCGCCCACTTCGGCCATACGCACTGCGGGCTCTACGCCCGCGTCGTGAATCCCGGAACCGCGGCCCTGGGCGACCAGGTCCAGGCAATACCTGGAGACACCTACGACGTGAGACGCCTGTTCCTCGGTTCCGTGCACGATGCCGCCAAGAAGCCGCGCCCTGCTCGCGTCGTCGCTGTACAGAAAACAGCCGACGAGGCCTGGCCGATCGACCTGGAGGACCAACACGGCACCCTCAACCACACGGTCGCAGGCCAGCATGTCCGCATACACCGAACCGTGCCCGCACCGGACTGGCGCAACTACACGATCTCCGCCCACCGCGACGGCATCACTCGCATCACTGTCAAGCGAGAAGCGGTCGGCCGCTTCTCTCCCTGGCTGTGCGCGCAAGAGCCGGGCGACGAAATTTTGATCAGTGGCCCCCACGGCGAAGCCGCGCTCGATCCAGCAGACGAGTCCCCCGTCGTCATCCTCACCGCGGGAATAGGCATTACGCCAGCACTAGCGATCACTCGTGCGCTGGCCGACGCCAGCAGTAGAGGCCGGTGAAGGTGGTGCACATCGACAGGCACCAGCCACGCATACCCCACTGGGAGGAACTCGTCGACGCGGTCGCCGAACTTTCCGCATCCGAGCTCCACCTTTTCCTGACTGCGCAGACTCCGACCCCAGCCGGTGCGACCAGTGGCCGCCCGGACGAGACCTTCGTCGCCGGCCTCCTCAGCCGAGCTCCCAAGGCAGCCGTCTACCTGTGTGGTCCCGAGTCCTTCACCTCGTCCATGCGAGCTCTGGCACTGCGTCACGGAGTTCCCAGAACCGCGATCCGCTCCGATCCGTTCTACTCGCCACGTGCCATCGACCTGACCCAGCATGCCGCCCCAAAGAGTGGGCCATTTGAGGTCCGCTGGGCGGGCGGAGCGGCAGCACAGTGGACACCGGAAGACGGCACCCTGCTCGACCTCAGCGAAGCCCAGGGACTACGTCCCGCTTCCAGTTGCCGGGCAGGCGTGTGCGGATCATGTCGTGCCGTTGTCCGGGGCGAGTGCGCCTCGGTCATCGAACCGTTGCTCCCGACTGCGCCGGTTGAGGTATTGCTGTGCTGTGCCGTGCCGGTAGAGGGGATAGAGATCGGCCTGCCATAGGAAACCGCGGGCCGAGCCGGCGCGCCACCACGCCCGCTCCCCTGCACCGGAAGAGAACATCACAGCGCCGCACCCGCCGACACGACGTTCCACATATCCGTTTCCGCACAGGTACAACACCGCATCCTGCGCGTCCGGATCCCAAGTCCTCAGCGGCATGGGCCTTGCCGCCGACGTCACTCGAGGTCGAGCTCGTTGAACCGTCGAAAGTGACCCGCGACGATCGAGACTTCCGTTCCTCTGGGGGCACGGTCGGGAAGAAGACAAACCAGCGGGGTGGGCCTGTGACCATCCGCAGATCAGGATTGCACGCCGACGAGGCCCAGCTGCGTCGAGCCGGGCGGCCGAAGAATCCCCGGCCCCTTGCGGCGGGCTCGCCGATCCCCTGACAACAGGACGGTTGGCGGAGGACGGTCGACCAGTGCCCGCGTGGATCGAGCTGTTCAGCATCGAGCCGTACGACGCGGTGTGTCAGAGGCGGGCGGGAGCCTTCACGGCGTTCCACACCGAGCCCACCCATGAAGGCGCAGATCATCAAAGGCAACCCACATGCAACCACCTCCTGCTGACTCACCACAGCTCACCAGACACCCTCACAGCACAGCCGAGCAGGACCACCCGAAGAGAAAGTGCAGTCATGCCAGATGATCTGATCATGCAGGAGTTCATACCAACCCGCAGGCAGCGTGTTTTCAAGGGAACGCATGGGGCGCTCCGTGGGCGTGCGTGCCGGGTAAGGCGGGCGGACGACACCTCTGTGGTGGCCACGTTGTTGTCCGACGGCACGGTGCGTCTGTGGGACGAGCGGACCCTTGCCCCCGTTGGTCCGCCACTGCCCGTTCTGGCCGGCTGGGTTCCGGATGAGCTGGCCGTCGTAAGAGACGGAAAGGGGCGGGAGCTGTTGTCCTGCGGGACGAGCGAGGGGGAATTCGCGGGGCTGTGGGATCCCGCCACAGGAGAACGGGTGGCCGGGACAGCCGTCGAGTGGACCGGTGAGGCGTCGGTCGTCGATCTCGACGAGTCTCTGGCATCCGCGCTGAAGCGGCGGACGGGCAGTGTCCGCGCGTTGCAGCGCCTGCCCGACAGCGACACGGTGGTGGCCGCTCATGAGGGAGAGTCGAAGCTGCGGCTGTGGAATCTGCAATCGGGTGAGGAAACAGGCGCAATCGACGCTCCCAATGACTGGTCGCTTGCTGTGACGAAGGGACCCACTGGTGAGCCGGTCGTGGCCACCACGGCTCGGTCCGCATCCGAGGGCCGTGAAGTGATCCGGCTCTACGACCCAGCGACGGGACGGCTTGTCGATGAATTGGCCGGCCATACCGAGGGCGTGACCGGGTTGCTGGCGCTCAACGGAGCCGACGGGAGACCACTGCTTGCCTCGGCGAGCTTCGACGGCACCGTACGCCTGTGGGACTTGAGCGACCGTGCATCGGCGGGCCGAGTGTTGTCGGGGCATACTTCCGGCGTGGACAGCCTGGCTCTCGTGCCGGGGCTGCGGCAACCAGTGATCGTCTCCGGCGGCATGGACAACACCGTGCGGCGCTGGGACGTGGCGACAGGGACCCAGATCGGTGAGGCCGTGCCGGCCGGCGACCGTGTCCTTGCTTTGACCGCACTGTATGGCCCCGACCGGCAGCCGATGATCGCTGCCGGCAATCAGAACACCGATGTAGTGCGCTTGTGGGAGGCGGAGAGCGGTCGGCTCGTGGGTGAACTGCCCGATGTCCGGCAGTCGGGGACGAGTGACCTGGCGACTCTCCAACATCCCGGTGGGGACCTGATCGCCCAGTCCACCTTCTGGGGTGGCGAGATCACGGTGTGGGATCCGGCGACGCTCGCACCGGTGGGGCCGCCACTGCAGGGCCATACTGAGGGCGTGTACGGACACGGTGTCATGGTCACCTTGCTGCCGTGGAAGACCGCAGAAGGAACTGCCTTGGTGTCAGGTGGATGTGACGGGACCATCCGGCTCTGGCCTGCCGACCGGCCCGAGCATGCCCGGCACCGGCAGCGTGAAATTGGCGCCGCGAAGCTGCCAGCAGCCTGAGTCACTGACAGCGGGTCAGGGACCGGGCCCGTACGCTGCGGGCACTGTACGAACGGCTGGACCGGCTCTAGGGACCAATGCCGGTGACTTAGATGGTCCTGGCTCGTTGGTTGTGGTGTGGCGAGGGTGGGGCAGGTCAGGTCGTCGGCGGGTGAGCGCACGGCGCTCTTCGAGTTCTGGTGGCGCGCCGGTCACCGAGGACGGGCGGAGGCCGCTCTACGTGAGCACATTCTGGCCGGCAACAAGCGGTCGATGCGGCGTCTCATGGCGATGGTGCGAGAAAACAGCCGGGGGGACGAGGCCGACGGCTGCGGCGCTCAGGTCTGGAACCCGACGGGTCCACGTCACCGTGGAGACCACCGGTGAGCGCCTGCGGCAGTTACTGACTTTGTTGGCGTGGTGTCGTCAAGGTGAGGCCGGTTCCGACGAGGCCTCCATCGATCAGGTTGCTGCGGTACTGGATCTGGCGAAGGCCCTGTCTGAGGGCGCGCATCAGGTGGTCGGGTCGGTGAAGGCGGTGTTGGCCTGGCTGCTACGTCTCAGCAGTGACCAGATGCCCTCGACAGGGTTGAGGTGAGGCGCGTAGGCCGGCAGGAAATGGCAGCTGATCCAGTCGTGGGAGTCGATGAACGCCCGCAGCCAGGCATCCCGGTGCACGTTCAGGTGCGTTCGCCCTCCTTGTAGCAGGCCAGAGCGGCGATGGAGAACCGGCGCTGGGAACGTCCCCGCACCCGGATGACGGGTGTGCGTCCGCGCCGCGCCTGGCCTGGCTCCGCACATGATCCGAGAAACAGCGCCTAGATGATCAATTTCAGGGGATGCCTGCGGAGGGTGTGGGGTGGGCGGCGGCCGAAGCCACCGCGAGACGGTCAGGCGGCGGGCTGCTGGCCGTGGTTGCCGAGGTGGCACCGGGCGGTCAGGCGTCTGGGTCGACTTCGGGGTGCGTGAACCGCACGGGCTTGCCCAGCGACCGAGCGTAGGCGATTTCGGCCCGGGCGCTCTCTCCGATGTAGTCGCCGACTACGAGCACCTCATCAGCTAGCCGGATCTTCGCCCGGTGCAGATCGTCGAGTCGAACCTTTAGCGCCTCGGCCTCGACAGGATCGGACCAAAGTTCGTGCGGCGACTTCATGTCACAGCCCGGTTTGACGACAATCTTCCCGGCTTTGGTCTCCCGCAGATCGGACTCGGTCATCTCGGTCATGAAGCGGGTGGAGCCGCAGATCACGACGATACGCGGGAGGCTCAACAGCTTCTTCGCGTCGGCGAGCTTCTCCTCAGGGGTGAACATTTGCGAGTATGACACTGGTTCCTCCTGGTGGTGTGATCCAAGGAGCGCCTGTGGAGACGAGAACGAGGATGTCACCGTCGCACATGCGTCTTCGGAGACGTCGACGTCGACGGTCGAGGCAGACGCCGAGAACGGCCCGGATGACTTCGCACCAGCCGCCCAGTCCTGCGGAGAGGTTGATGACGCGCTGCAGGGCGCCGGGGCGGAGGAGTCACAGCGGCGGCCAGGGTACGGCCGGCGAGGATGCGGCGGGTGTCATCGTCCAGGCGGGCACAGCGCTCTGGTGTCATCCACCTTCGGCTGCCAGGTCGGCGACACGGGTTCCGATCTCTGCGCGTGCCGAGGCGACACTGCAGTCGAAGGCCAACTGCCGGCCTTCGGGTCGCTCATGCAGCAACCAGTGGCCGCCGTCGGCCGCGGTGGCGGCCTCGGTGGCGAAGTTGGCGAACACCAACGCCGGGCCACCGCCGACCGGTCCCGGAGCGGTTCACTGTTCGTCCAGCCGGATCGCTCGGACCCGCCGGCCAGAGTCCGTGACACCGGAGTGCCGGTCGTCCAGGCCGAGTTCCGTCTGGGCGAGTTCCTCGCCGCGGGCCATGGCGACTCGGAGAATCGGCGGTGCCATCAGGGAGGTCACGATCGCGACGAGGACGATGATGGTGTAGGTCTCCGTGTCCAGGACACCGAGGCGCAGGCCAGTCATCGCCACGACCACCTCGACGACTCCGCGGGCGTTCATGCCCGCCCCGAGGGCCAGAGCCTCCCATCGGTTGAGCCTGCTGAGTCTGGCCCCGAGGAAGGCACCCGAGAACTTGCCGGCGATGGCGACGGTGAGTACCGCGCAGGCCGCAGCGAGGACATCGGGACGGCGCAGGGCGGTGAGGTCCATCCGCAGACCGGCGGTGGCGAAGAACAGCGGGGCGAGGAAAAACAGCACGGTGGTCCGCAGCGGCTCCAGCTTCTCCCTGTCCAACCCCTTGCTGGTGCCGATCAGCGCGCCGGAGACGAAGGCGCCGAAGACCGCCTCCAGTTTCATGGCCTGGGTGGCCGCCGCGCCGAACAGGACCAGAACCACAACGGTGAGGATGGTCGGACCGGGTCCCTCCGCCCGCCCCGCCAGGCGCAGTGCGGCGGCCACCAGCGGGCGGCCGATCAACAGGGCGAAGAGCACGACGGCGACCGGGGAGAGCACGGAGGTCGCGACGACGCCCGTGGTCAGTCCTGCGGTGGCCATCGCTGAGACGACGGACAGCAGGAACCAGCCCACGACGTCGTCCACGACCCCGGCGGCCAGGATGAGTTGGCCGATGTCCCGGTGCAGGAGCTTCATGTCCAGCAGCGTCTTGGCGATCACCGGGATGGCGGTGACGCACATCGCCACACCGAGGAAGAACGCGAAGACGGTCGCGTCGACGCCGTCCGGTAGGAGGACGTCGCGCAACGCGAAGCCGAGAGCGATGCCGAGGCCGAGCGGCAGCAGCAGTCCGGCGATACTGACCCGGGCCGCGGTGATCCCGCGCTTGCGGACAAGGTCGAACTTCAGCTCGGCGCCGGTGACTCCGACAAGGAGCAGCACGCCGAGCTGGCCGGTCGCGTCGAGCATGTGCATCTGCTCGGGCTGCTGCGGCAGCAACCAGTCGGAGAAGCCGGGCAGCACGTGCTGCAGCACCGACGGGCCGACGAGTGTGCCCGCGCACAGCTCCCCCACGACGGCGGGCATGCGCAAGCGCACTGCGAGGCGTCCCAGGACGAGCGCGAGCAGCAGCAGGAACGCGAGTTGGAGAAGAAAAACCAGGAGCGAATGATGGGAGATGGTCGGCACGGGCGCGGCAAGCATCACTGGCTTCATCCCTCGTCGGAAGGGTTCGAAAGTGGTTCAGCGGTGGGTGTGGGCGCCCTCGACCAGACGCGCCTGGTCGAGGGTGTCCGGGGGGTCACTGGCGCCGGTGAGTGCGGTCGCCGGGCGGTCGGGCCGTCGACCGGGGTGGTGCCGGTACCGCTCGATGGCGGTGTCGCTCGGTGAGTAGGGTGCGGTAGGTCCGTACTGCGCCCCGTCCTGGGAACCTTGCTGGAATCCTTCGCCGTCCAAGTAGCGAGGGGATCGCTTCGCGTGACACAGGGCGGCGTCACGAAGCTGGTGTCAGACAGCCTCGATGCCGTGTTCTGTCATGAAGTCCGCGGCAACCTGCAACAGCCTTTCGTCCGCGTTGAAGAGCGAGATGTGGTTTCCGTGTGCCTCGACCCGGAGTCGTCCGTTCGGCAGCTCGGCGGCGACCCGTTCCGAACCGGCCGGATGGGCGACGTCGTCGTCCTCGCTGGTCACCACCAGCGTCGGCTGGTGCACCCTGGCGAGGTACTGTCCGACGTCGGTGCTGGTGATCCGCGTGTTGAGCCGGCAGTACTGGTAGAGGAGCTCGGTGTTGGCGTACGGGTACAGCACGAGGTGGGCAACATCGGCGAGGCTGCTGGTGAGCATCGCCTGACAGAACGCGGCGTGCACGACCTGGGCAGCAGCACGGCTGCGGGCGGCCGTGGTCATCAGATCCACCAGTCCCCGCTGATGCCGTGTCTCCAGCGGGCTGTCGGCGAAGCCGTACGCGCCGTGCCAGAGGCTGAGGGAGGATACGCGCCGCGGCCGGTCAGTCGCAGCCGCCAGCGCGATGACCGCACCGCCGCAATGGGCGACGACGTGTGCGCCGGCGACTCCGTAGTGGTCCAGTACAGCGAACAGGTCGGCGACCTGGGCTGTGATGCCGACGGCATGGTCGCGGGGATGCCCGGCCTCGCCGAACAGTCCCCGGCTCTCCCAGGTCAGTACGCGGCGGTCCCTCGCGAGAAAACGCACCCATGACTCCGCCAGCACCGCCGGCATACCGCAAGCGAGCACGAGCACAGCGGCTTCGTCGCCCTGACCGGCCGCGTACACAGGCAACGGCACGCCGTCGGAGGAGGAGATGATCTCCTTGTTGGCGAACACGTCGAAACTGTTCGCCATGGTGTCGGCGACGACCTGGTCCACGTCGCCGAACCGATCCGCGGGCACCGCGGAGGCACAGTCCACCCAATCCGCGAGTGCCAACCGACGGCTGATCACCCGCTCGAACATCTGGAGGTCGTCGAGCGCCTGGTCACGAGCCAACGTCAGTCCCGCGACGCCGGCACGCCGGGCGATCCGGTCCAGCAGATCGCGCAGCGCCTGCCACCGCTCCTCTGGCCAGTCGGCGGATGAAGCGGCGGTACCGCGGGCCACCGGGACGATCCGGACCGGTGGGCTCAACGCATCGGTGAGCGGCCTCACCGAGAGGACCGACTCCGCAAGACGAGCGACGGCCGTTGTCATGCCAAGTCCCAGCATTCGACGCCTCCCAGGGCCGACGACGTCACCTCACACGGAACTCGTGGCCCCTTGTGGTCTCGGTCACCTTCCGGTTGTGGGTGTAGGTGTCGACGCCGGCCACCAGTACCGCACCGTACTGGCTCAGGCTCACCCGGCCGCCGTACTCGTCGACGTCGTCAGTGTCCGGGTAGATCGCCACGGAGGTGGGCACGTACCGGCCTGCGAACCCCAGCCGCATCTCCTTGTCCTGCGCGGAGTGCGGCTTCGACGCGTGCATCAGGGTGGACCAGAAGAGAATCGCCTCACCCGGCTTCATGACCATCGAGACGGCCCGGTCCTCCTCGGGCCGCCAGTCAGGGTCCTTTTGCAGCTCCCGGTAGTCGTAGCCGTAGAAGCCGCGCGTGACGCCGTCCTTGTTCGCCTTGTTGATCTTGTTCGGCTGGTAGTGCATCTTCTTGGCTTCGTCGTATTGCATCGTGCGGTGAGTTCCCGGGATGAACTGCAGGCAGCCGGTGTCCTCGGCGGCCTCGGTGAACGCCGTCCACACCGTGATCGTCCCGCCGAATTCCTTTTCGGACTCCGGCCACAGGATCTGAGGCTTGCCGGAGGCGAAGGCGAACGTGTCGGCCTGGTGCCAGTCGGTCCCCTCGTCACCGGGATACTTCGGGAAGAACTCCGAGCGCCAGCAGAGGACGTCGGGCCCGAGCACCGCGGTCACCCGGTCGACGATTTCCGGTCGGCAGATGTGGTCGGCCAGGAAGCCGGAGTCGAGGTGACGGTCGTAGTTGGCGATGTTGGTGTTCCCCGCCTGCGCGTCGCCCTCGTCGTAGACGGCCATACTGCGGTCCATCAACTGGAGCCGCTCACGCCGCCACAGTCGCTTCATCTCCTCGACCTCGTAGACCGTGAAGGGCCCCATGTAGCCGCGTTCGTGGAACTGTGCCACCTCTTCCGGAGTGGGTTGGAAGCTCTGCTGCACTGCGTTCGTCATCGTCCGTCCTTTCCCGTGATTGAGGTGCCGCCGGCCGTCTGCGCATGCACGAGGGCCGCCAAACAATCGATCGTCGCTTCCTCCAGGCCGGCAACGTCGACCGTGATGCCGTACTTCTCGTTCAGCTGCGCCATCAGCCGGATGAAGGCCAGGGACGTGGCACCCTGATCGAACAAGTCCATGGCCGGATCGATGTCTCCCCTCTCCAGAACGCTTCGAGCGAGTTCGCTAACCGAGCTGTGAATGTCTGTGGCGGATTCTTGCGCGCTGGGCAGAGTGGTCACGACAGCGGTTCCTTCCGTGCGAGGTACTTATTTGCCAATCGCATCTCGATTCACCTTTCCATTCGCGGTCACAGGAAGTTCTGAGACGACTTCGTAGAAGGACGGACGAAGATGTCGCGGCAGCATCGACCGAGCATGCCTCTCCGCCGCGGAGACAAGCCGGGGCCTGTTTTCGGCACCCGCAGCCGACGGGTCAGAAGGCACCAGGTAGGCGGCCAACCGGACATCACCGCCCCCGAAGTCGCGTGAGGTGACGACCACGCCCGCGATGCCCGGCAGACCCGACAGGCAATCCTCCACTTCAGCCGGCTCGATTCGATACCCTCGGATTTTCAGCTGGTGGTCGATTCGCCCCATGTAAACAAGCTCGCCCCCGGGCAGCCGCATTGCCCGGTCACCGGACCGGTAGAGCCGCGGCTCATCGACTCCGGGCAATGCTGACACGAACCGTTCCTTCGTCAACTCCGGTCGGTTCAGGTAGCCACGGGCCAGCCCGGCACCGGCGATGTACATCTCGCCGGGCACGCCGTCCGGCACCGGCTTTTGGTCGGGGTCCAGCACATGCACCCGCAGATCCGGCAAGGGCACCCCGATGGCGCTCACACCGCCCGTGCGCAGGTCCGCCGCCGTTATCTGCCGATAGGTGCAGTGCACGGTGGTCTCGGTGATCCCGTACATGTTGACCAGGGCCGGAAGCCGATCGCCGTGCCGTTCCATCCACGGTGCCAGCATCCGAGGATCAAGTCGCTCCCCGCCGAAGATGACCAGTCGCAGCGCCATACCGGAGGTTCCGCCGCCCGCCCTTCCGTCCGCGAACATCACGGCGAGCAGCTGATGGAAGGCGGAGGGCGTCTGATTGAGAACGGTCACCTTTTCGGATCGCAGCAGCGACACGAGCAGAGCCGGCGAGCGGGAAACCGTCTCGGGCAGCAAGACGAGCCGTCCGCCGTGCAACAGCGCGCCCCACATCTCCCAGACCGAGAAATCGAAGCTGATCGAGTGGAACAGCGACCACGTGTCCCGGTGGTCGAATTGGAACCAGGGCTGGGTCTGGGTGAACAGCCGCACTACATTGCGGTGTTCAATGGTCACGCCTTTGGGGGCCCCTGTCGAACCGGACGTGTAGATGACGTACGCGAGGTCGTCCTCGGTCGCCTGCGCCGGCGGAGAACCACTGTCCGGCGTCACCGCGTCGGGGGCGACGACTTCTTCGCCCTCGATCCACACGATCACCGGATGCCGACCGTTCATCACGTCGGCGGTGTCCGCCGCAGCCACCACGACCGGGGCCGCGCAATCTGTCAGCAGATAATCGATTCGATGATCCGGATAACCGGGATCTATGGGTACATAGGCGCCACCCGCCTTCAGGATACCGAGCATTCCCACGATGGCTTCGGGATTCCGGCGCGCACACAGCCCGACGAGTACGTTCGGGCCCACACCCAGACCGGTGAGCCGGGCGGCCAACCGGTCGCTCCGTGCGTCCAGTTCCCCATAGGAGATCGTCCCCTCCGGCGTCGAGAGGGCGATCCGTTCCGGTGCGGCACGAGCGCGTTCCTTGAAAATATTGTGCAGGCAGGTGCCCGGCAACATGAGGATTCCATTCCCATCAGATGGACATTCTGGTCCTTGAGCACGATCGGGGCGAGTACCGGCTCCGCAATCGGAAACTGCCGAGATACTGGCATCGTAGCGAGTGAAATTGATGGATGAAAGAGAAGCGCGAAATCACCTGTCACCCCGTCAATGGGCGCGAGCGATCGCGAGAATGTGGGCAGCGAAAAGGAAGGCGTCGCGGGCACCAAAAACTGTCACGGATGTCGCAGATCAACCCTAGGGAAGGAACTGAGAATTGTTTCCTATTCGTTCCCCCGTTGCAGTTCAGCGGCAAGTTCACGGACGTTTGGATGATCGAAAAGAGTCCGTACCGACAGGCGATACGACAGCGTGGTACGGACACGGGCGCAGATCTGCATGCCGATGAGGGAATCCCCACCGAGCGCGAAGAAGTTGTCGGTCACACCGAGGCCGGTGATGTTCAGAGCCTGTTCCCAGACGGACACCAGTCCCTCTTCCAGACCGGTTCGCGCCATCGCGCGTTCGCCGAGGGCGGGGCTGCGGGCCTGCCGCGGAAGTGCGCTGGGGAGCTCACTCAGCGGCGGCTTCCTGGATCCGGAAGGCCTCTCGGAGGTTTGCTGCTCCGCCAGGGCGGCCACTGTCACGACCGCTTCACCCGCCGCTGCCAGTGCCAGGCACTGGTCGAACGCGTCGACGGCCTGGCGCGGGTCCATGCCGAAGACCGTGTGCTCGCCCGTGAGTTCGGCATGTCGCTTCTCCAGCGCCACGGCCATGCCGACACCGCGCCACCTGTCCCAGGCGATGCTGACGGCTCGCCGGCCCTCGGCCCGGAGCCTCTGCGCCCATGCGTCGAGGAATCCGTTCGCCGCCATGTAGTCGAATGATCCGGGGGCTCCTGCTCGGGGTTGCCGGGCGGACGTCAGGACGAGTACGGCCTGCGGGTGGTGCCGCAGAGCCCCGGCCAGCGCCAAGGCGCCGCCGGCCTTCGAGCCGTGCAGATCCACGGGGGCCTCGTCAGGACGGACCTCCAGCATCGCGCCGAACGGCACCGCGGCGGCGTGGACAACGGCATCGACACGGCCGAAGTGCGCCACCGTCTGCTTCACCGCGGCCTCGGCCTCGGCTGGGACGGACATGTCCGCCCTGATGGACAGCACCTCCGTGGCATCAGCGACCGTGGCCGGCGTCGCGGACCGGTCATGCGTGCCACCGGACCGGGACGCGAGGGCAAGCCGCGCGTTGCGGGTACGGGCCAGGTGTGCCGCCAGTTCCGCACCGACCCCTCCGAAGCCGCCCGTGATGAGGACGACCGGATTCTCCGGCAACGTCTCGTGGCCCGCTCCGGGCTGTTGGGGGATCTCGTCGGGAACCCACCACCTCCCCGCACGCCAGGCGGCGACCTCCGGAAGATCGGGGTCCACGATCTCCGACACGAGGCCGCAATTTTCCCTGTCCCCCCTCGGAAGGTGCGTGTCCCGCGGCCGAATGTCGATCACACGGGCCGGGAATCCGGTCTCGGCGGTGAGAACGGGGGCCAGGGCGAGGAACGGCGCCATCGCGGGATCGGGTGGCTCGTCGCCGCTGACATCCAGCAGGCCTTCCGCGACGAGGGTGAGCCTCACACTGCCCGGTTCGCAGCCGCTCATCGACCGTCCGAGCCGGGCGGCCACCGTGACGTTGTGGTCGTAGCGTTCTCTGAGCCCGGCTCCGTCCCCCGGTCCGGCGAGGTATACGACGTTCACCGGACCATCCGCGGCGCGGGAGGCGACCACGGTGGGGAGATGCTCGCCCCTCTCCGGCCGGATGGGGTGCCCAGCGGCCAGCAGGCCTGTCAGCGCCGTCTCGGATTCGTCGGACAACAACAGCCAGGGACGTTCCGGCCCGGGCTGAGGCGGCCCGGGCACATGCCGGCGCCAGCCGTGCGCCCGCACCTCGACGGAGGGCGGTGGGGCAGGGCTCGAGGGCGCCGGGCGGGAACCAGAGCCGACCCCTCCGGTTCCGTGCCGGACCCGTTCGAACGGGTAGAGGGGCAGCGGAACGCGACGGGCCGGCCCATCCCGCAGCACCTCCCAGCGGACCTCACGGCCGCCCGCCCACATTCCGGCTACGGCGGTGAGGAACAGTTCCTGCTGCGGCCGGTGGTCGTCGCGGTGCCCACACAGAGCGAACACCGGCGCATCCGAGCCTGCCTGGCGACGGGCCAGTGAGGACAGCGTTCGCCCGGGGCCCACCTCGACCAGCAGCGGCGGGACATCACCGGCGAGCGCGGTCCGTAGGCCCTTGGCGAACCAGACCGTCTCCCGCAGGTGGCGCACCCAGTACTCGGGGGTCGTCACCGTCTCGGGGTCGGCCCACTCCCCCGTGATGTCCGATATGAAAGGCACAGTGGGCCTGCGCAGCTCCACCGCCGACACCGCGGTCCGAAAGGAGTCCAGCAGGCGGTCCACCTCACGCGAGTGGGCGGCCGTCGCCAGCGGCACCGGTACGGATTCGACCCCGCGCGCCTCAAGACGTGCCGCCATCCGGTCCAGGGCGACAGCCGGACCGGTCACGACACAGGTGTCGTCCGAGTTCACCGCCGCTATGTCCAGGGGGTGACCGTTGAGCAGATCACGTACCTCGGTGTACGGAAGAGGCACGGAGAGCATGGCTCCCGGGGGGAGACTTGCCAGCAGTCGCGAGCGCTCGCGCACGATCGCGAAGGCGTCCGGGAGGCTCATCACCCCGGCGAGGCACGCGGCCGCGTACTCGCCGAGGCTGTGGCCCAGCATTCCCGTCGGCCGGAGACCGAGTTCTGTCAGCGAGCGGGCGAGTGCGTACTCGACGAGGAAGAGAGCGGGCAGGCCGAGGCCGACCGTTTCGACCCATCCGCGGGCCTTCGACGGATCCGCGCCACTGGACAACCAGTGGAGCAGACGCTGATCGAGCTGGTCTTTCACCTCTGCGGTCGCGGAGCGCAGTGCCTGTGCGAAAAGCGGCAAACCACCGTAGAGACCGGAAACCATGTCCGCGTGCTGGGCACCGCCGCCGGGGAAGAGGAAGACGATCGGACGATCCCTGTCGGCGGGTACACACGGCTCCGCGGCGAGCGAGCCACGCGCAAGGCGGTCCGCCGCGTCGTGACGGTCCCCGACAACCGCTGCGGCCCGGAAGGGCATGACAGCACGCCCCTGCTGAAGCGTGTGCGCCACATCGGTGATGCGGTGCTCACCGCCGTTCACGAGGTGTTCCCGCAGCCGATCGCGTACGCTGTCCAGCGCTTCGGGGGTCTGGGCCGACAGCGGCAGGATGTTCCACCGTCCGGCCGGCTCGGGGTACGGCCGTGGCTTAGGGGCCTCCTCAAGGATCACATGGGCGTTCGTGCCCCCGACGCCGAGGGAGTTGACGGCAGCCCGGCGAGGGCTCGAACGCGGGTCCCACGGCCGGGAGCCGGCGGCAACCTCCAGTCCGCTGCCTTCCAGGGGCAGGTCGGGCCTGGGCCTGCGGAACGTCGGGATGCCCGGCAGCACGCCATCGCGCAGGCTCATCGCGGCGCTGAGGAGCCCGGCCACCCCGGACGCCGTGTCGGTGTGTCCGAGCATCGACTTCACCGCGGTGACGCGGCACGGCCGTGCCCTGTCGCGCGGCGCTCCGTACACCGTGCGCAGGGCCTCGAACTCGATGGGGTCCCCCAGCTGAGTGCCCGTGCCGTGAGCCTCCACGAGGTCGACGGAGGCGGGGTCGACACCTGCCGCCTCGCAGGCCGACCGTATGGCTCCGACCTGCCCGTCATGACCGGGTGCGGTGAAGCCCACCTTCCGGCTTCCGTCATTGCGGACGGCCGAACCGCGGATGACGGCGATCACGTGGTCACCGTCGGTGAGGGCGTCCTCCAGCCGCCGCAGGACGACGACGGCGGCGCCATCGCTCGGAACCGTCCCGGAGGCGGCCTCGTCGAAAGGTCTGCACCGCCCGTCCGGGGAGAGGATGCCGCCTTCGGTGTAGGGGTACCCCTGCCGTCTGGACATGGCGATGGAGCTGCCGCCCGCCAGTGCCATGTCGCATTCGTAATCGAACAGGCTCTGGCAGGCCAAGTGCACCGCCACGAGGGAAGTCGAACAACCGCTCTGCACCGTCAGACTGGGTCCTGCCAGATCCAGCCGGTAGGAGACCCGGGTAGCCAGGAAGTCCTTCTCGTTGCCGACATCGATGCTCATCGGGTTGTCGTCCCAGCCCTGCCGGGCCAGGTGCTCGCGGAGCGCGGGCAGGTACGAGTTCGCACCGACCCCGGCGTAGACACCGATCAGTCCGTCGAAATGGCGGGGGTCGTGCCCGGCATGCTCGAAAGCGTGCCAGCAGCACTCCAGGAAGGAGCGTTGCTGCGGATCCGTGAGCAGCGCCTCCCGTGGCGACATGCCGAACACGTCCGCGTCGAAGCAGTCCGCGTCACGCAGAACTCCCCCGGCCGGTACCAGTTCCACGGCGGTGTCGTCGCCGTAGAACGCCGGCCGGGTGCCGATCGGGAACCTGTCGATGAGTTCCTGGCCTTCAGCGACGGCGGCCCAGAATTCCTCGATGCCCTCGATGTCCGAGAACCGGCATGCGCCACCGATGATGGCTATGGCGTCCTGCGGGCTCTGGTCGTGTGGATCAGGCATCTGCTTCTCCCTTTCCATGGCGGGTCCTCACCCGCTTGCGGCGGACCCGGAGTTTCTGTGCACGTGGCGTGCTCGGTGCCCGGTCGAGGTCCTGAGCGGGGGTCGTCTCCGCCGCGAGACGGTCCACCAGCGCGGAGACCGTCGTGTAGCGGAACAGATCGACCGCTGTGAGCGTCCCGAACCCCCGTGCGACGAGCAGTCTGTGCAGCTTCATCAGCAGCAGCGAGGTGCCGCCGGCTTCGAAGAAGTTCCGGTTGGGGTCCACCCGTTCGGCCCCGAGGACCTGGGCCCACGCCTCCGCGACGAGGTCGTGCACGGCCGAGTGGGCCCGGGGTGCAGAGCCGCCGGACAGCGGTGGCGGCGGCGAGACGGCCGGCAGAGCCGCACGGTCGAGCTTGCCGTTGCCGGTGACGGGCATGCGCGGCAGCACGATGAGGACATCCGGGGTCAGGTGCGGTGGGAGACGGTCGGCGAGCCAGCGCCGCACCGGCCGCAGCGACGCGTCGTCGGTGTCCGCGGTGCCGGCGAGCTGGACGTAGCCGGCGATGCAGACGGCTTTGCCCTGTTCCACCCGCACTGCCGCCTGCAGTACTCCTGGGGCGCTGCGCAGTGCGGCTTCGATCTCGCCTGGTTCCAGACGGTGGCCATGGACTTTCACCTGGTCGTCCAGGCGGCCGCGTACCTCCAGCAGTCCCGAGGCAGTCCATCGGGCGACGTCGCCCGTGCGGTAGAGGCGAGCCCCGCGGGCACCACTGAACGGATCGGGAGGGAAGCGACGCGCCGTCAGGGACGGCCGGTCACGGTACCCCTGGCTGACGCCAGCCCCGCCGATCACCAGCTCGCCCCAGGCGCCGACGGGAAGCGGACGCAGGGCCGCGTCGACCACCCGCACGTCTGTGTTGTCGATCGGCAGGCCGATGGGCACGAACCCTTCGTCCGGACATGCGACCACAGTCCAGGCCACCGACCCGACGACAGTCTCGGTGGGGCCGTACTCGTTGACGACGCGGCACGTCGGCAGGGCCGCGCTGTACCGCCGAACCTGTTCACCGGTGAGGTTCTCACCGCCGAGGATCAGGACATCAGCGCCCTGGGGGGCCTGGTCCCGGGCGAGCATCATGTCGAGGCGGGTCGGCGTGGCCTTCACCACGTGATCCGGACGATGCTCGTCCGCCGGGAAGGCGCGGTCGAGCTCCTCCTCGGTCACGACACGCACGGTCCCGCCACCGGCCAGCGGACCGAGCAGACTGGTGATGGCGAGGTCGAATGCCACCGGTGTGTGCAGGGGCATCTGTCGGCCGGGGCCGAGATCGTAGGCGTGGACGGCCCAGTCCAGATAGTTGGCGAGGCCGCCGTGGGTCACCGGAACACCCTTGGCGGCGCCGGTCGTCCCGGAGGTGTGGATCACGTAGGCCACCGCCTCGGGAGCGGGACGGTCACCGGGCAGCGGAGACGGTCGTGCGGGAGCCGGTTCAGTGCCGGTGACCGCGTCTGCGTCGATGACGGCTCCGGGCCAGTCTCCGCAGCTCGTCCCCCGCTTCACCACAGCAGCCCGGGCGCCCGCGCCCTGGAGCAGGGCACTGCGCCGTGCGACGGGATCCATGGGGTCGAGCGGCACGAAGCAGGCGCCGAGCCGCAGGATCGCCAGGACGGTCACCACCAGGTGCGACGAGCGCGGCAGGCAGACGGCGATCCTGTCGCCCCGCCTCACTCCGTGAGCGGCGAACGTTCGGGCGATCTCCCCTGCCGTCTGCCACAGGCTCCGGTAGGTCATCTCTTGGCCGTCGTACCGCAGCGCCACCGCTTCCGGCGTCTGTTCGGCATGAGCGGCGATCCTCTCGCAGACCGTCGGCGGGCTGGGGCGGCGGACACCACGTCCGAGCCTGCGCTGAGCCACCTGGTCGCTGCGCGGGCTCGAAGGCCAGTCGATACGGCCGCCGGGGCCCGGTCGGGCGACGGCTGTCAGCAGGGCCGCGTAATGGTCGGCGACCCGCAGGATCGTGGCCCGCTCGAAGACATCGGTGTCGTACTCGAACAGAGCTCGGCAGCCGTCGGTGCCGTACTCCAGACGGATCGCCAGATCGAACCGCGAGACGCCCGTGTGCGTCGGGAGCTCGTAGGCCCGGACTCGGCCCATCCGGAAGTGACGCGGCCCGGTGTGTTCCACCGCGAACGAGAGCCGAGCGGCCCGCAGAGCGGAGCTCAGTGCGGCGTCGTGACGGCCGCCGACGAGGTCGAGTCCGTGGAGGACCGCTGTCCTGGCTCCGGTCAGCAAACGGCCGACATCGGTCACGGTGGCGTCCAGCAGCAGCGGCACCGGCTCGGCGAACAGCCCCACGGTCCGTTCGACGTCCGGCCCGTCCCGTCGACTGACGGGGGTCGTGACGAGCACCGACGGTTCTCCGCACCACTTCCCGAGGAGGAGCCCGAACACCGCGAGGAACGCCGTGAACGCTGTGGCTCCCCGTGCTTCGGCCTCGCGCATGAGTGCCCGGACACCGGCTTCCGGCAGTTCTGTCCTGACGACCTCACCTCTGCCCGGCCTACGCGCGGGACGGGGACGATCGGCCGGCAGCAGCGTCCGGTCGGCGGAGAGCACCAGGCGCCGGGTCTCCGTGTCCTCCCGCGCGCCGGCCCCCGTCGGCGTCACACCGCCCGAGGTGTTCCGCTGCCACCTGCGGGAGAAGTCCGCGTAGCGAAGCGCCGGATTGCCCATCACGGGCCGCAGGCCGTTCTCGATCGCCGTGTAGGCGGCCCGGAGTTCTTCCTTGAGGATCGCGAAGGACGCGGCGTCGCATGCCACGTGATGCAGAGTGAGCACCAGCCGCCATCGCTCCTCACCGCGTCTGAGCAGCAGGGAACGCAGCATCCGGTCGGCGGACAGGTCGAAAGGTCGCCGAATGAATTCGGCTGTCGCCCCCGCTGCCGCCCGAGAGCGGGCGCCGGGCGGCAGCGGACGCAGGTCCACCTGCTGGATCGCGACCGGCTCGGGTGGCCGGACCACCTGGACGAGGCCCGACTGCGTATCGTGCAGAGTCGTCCGCAGAACCTCGTGTCGTGCCACCAGGTGTCTGAGCGCCCCGGCCAGCCCCTCAACGCTCAGCGGGCCGCGGATCTCCCAGGAGGCCGGTAGATGGTACGCCGCCGTACCCGGGGTGATCTGTTCGAACAGCCACATGGATTCCTGCCCCGCGGACGCGGCCTGGGCATCGCCGCGTGCGGGGGGAACCGGGGGTATGGCGCCCGTCACTGGTGCTCCCCCGGGTCGGCCTGCTCCAGGAACCGGGTGGCTCTTCTGTCCGCCTCGTCGGCACCGCCCACGTGTTCGTCGATCCGTCCCAGCAGACGTCGCGGCGAACGGTCGTCGAAGAGGCTGCCGAGGCCGACCGGTACGCCGAACGCGTTCCGGACCCGGCCGATCAGCCGCAAGGCCAGCATGGAGTGGCCGCCCATGCGGAAGAAGTCCCCGTCGAAGTCGACGACCGGCCGGTCCAGTGCTTCCCGCCACAGCCCCGTCATGAGGACCGCCGCCGGCCGGCTGGGGATCGAGACGGCCTGAGCGACCGGCTGCCGAGGGGAGGGAAGGGCCTTGCGGTCGATCTTGCGGTTGACCGTGAGCGGCATGCGGCGAAGCGCCGTGACGGACCACGGAACCATGTACTCGGGCAGGGTGGTGCTCAGCAGCTCGCGCAGCCTGTCCCCGAAGGCCGTCTCGTCGTGGGGAGGGTCGACAGGTACGACGTAGGCGGCCAGCCGCCGTTCCGCGCCCTGGGCGTGCACCACCACCACTGCTTCCCGGACCAGGCCGGTGGCTCGCAGGGCCGTCTCCACCTCGCCCAGTTCGATCCTGTAGCCGCGTATCTTGATCTGGTTGTCCACCCGTCCGACCAGATGCAACGTGCCGTCCGGTGCCTGGTACGCGCGGTCCCCGGTGTCGTACATGCGCGCGCCGGCAACGCCGGCGAAGGGATCGGGCACGAACTTCTCCGCTGTCACGGCGGGGCGGTTGACGTAGCCGCGTGCCAGGCAGATGCCGCCGATGTACAGAAAGCCGGTCACCCCGACCGGGACAGGCCGTTTCAGGTCGTCCAGGAGGTAGATACGGGTATTGGAGATCGGTCGTCCGATGGGAGGCCATTCCGGCATCAGTTCCGGGGGTCCTTCGACGACGTGGCTGGTGACCACGTGACATTCCGAGGGGCCGTACTGGTTCTCCAGCCTGCAGCCGGGCGCGGCGGCCAGCAGCCACCGGACCTCCGGCGTCACATGGAGCGGCTCACTGCCCGGGATGACTTCGCCGAGTGAGGGCACCGTGACGCCTCTCCCGACGGCACCGGCCGCCACGTGTGTCAGCGCCGCGGCCGGCAGGTACCAGCGCTGGACCGCCTCTTCCGCGGCGACCTGCGGCAGTCTGTCGAAGTCGCGGCGGTCGGCGTCGGTGACCAGGACGAGAGTGCCGCCCGCGCACCAGGTCCCGAAGATCTCCTGGAACGAGACGTCGAAGCTCAGCGAGGCATAGGCGAACGTCCTGCCGGTGTGTCGCACGGGTGACTGGCGCAACTGCCAGCTGATCAGGTTCGAGACGGCCCGATGGGGCATGGCGATGCCTTTCGGCGTGCCGGTGGACCCCGATGTGTAGGTGATGTAGGCCAGGCTGTCGAGGCACTCCCGGTCGGGCAGAAGACCCTGGCCGTCGGGCCACGGACCGTCGAGCAGGAGACGCGGCACCGGGCAGTCGGCGAGCCGCCCGCCGAACGCGGTTTCGGTGAGGATCAGGACGGCACCGGAATCCTCGAGGGCATGGGCGAGGCGCGCGTCCGGATTGGCCGGGTCGAGGGCGACGAAGGCCGCACCTGCGCGAAGGACCGCCAACACGCTCACCAGAAGCTCGGCGGAGCGTCTGTGGAACAGGGCTATGACGGTGTCCGGTCCCGCTCCCCGGTCCACCAGGGCACGGGCGAGACTCTCGCTGCGGGCCAGCAGGTCCCTGTAGGTCAGGCGGTGACCGGCCTCCTCCAGCGCCGGCGATTCGGGGGCTTGGAGGGCCCGTTCGACGACCATGGCGTGAACGGGGCGATCCGGCATCGGGCCGCCCGTCCGGTTCCATTCCTGGAGCGCGAGGTCGAGTTCCCGGGGAGTGGTCAGAGAGAGTTCGGCGAGGGGCCTGTCAACGCGGACGGCCATGGCGTCGAGCAGACTTTCCACCCGGCCCAGCAGGGATGCGACGGTGTCGGCGGAGTACATGCGTTCGTCGTAGAGGACTTGCAGGCGGACTCCCTCAGGCCTGCGCAGCACCATGAAGGTGATCGGATACCCGGTGTCCTCGATCACCTGACTCAGGGTCAGGGCATTGCCATCGCCGAGGTCGAACCTCAGGGTCTCCCCCGGGTAGTTCTCGAACACCAGGATGCTTTCGAAGAGCGCGGTTCCCGCCGGGACGGAACTCCACCGCTGAAGCGTGCCGAGTCCGACATGCTGGTGCGGCTCCATGCCGAAGTGGCGGCGCTGGATCCCGCGGAGCCACTCACGCAGGGACGCCCGTTCGTCGATGACGATGCGCTGAGGCAGGGTGTTGATCAACGGGCCCACCATGCTCTCGACTCCGGGCAGTTCGGCAGGCCGTCCGGACACAGTGATCCCGAAGAGAACATCACGCTCTCCCGACAGCCGGCTCAGCGTGAGCGCCCACGCTCCCTGGTACCAGGTGGCTTCGGTGACCCTGGCCTGACGAGCCGCCGCGGTGATCCTCGCGCTCAGGCCGGCCCGCAGATCCTTGGTCGCCACCGCTCCCGAGGTCCTACCGACCGAGGTTTCGCACGCCCCCGGCAGGAGCCGCAGCGGGGTCGGCGTCGAGAATTCCGCGATGCGGCTCTGCCAGAACTCCTTCGCCGCGCCGTCGTCGGACCGGCCGCGCATCCAGTCCACGAAGTCGCCGAACGGCCTGGTCACGGGCAGAACGGGGACCGCACCGGCCGATCGAGCGCGGTAGGCGGTCGCGACATCCCGCAGAACGATGGGCATCGACCAGCCGTCGATGATCAGATGGTGAAGGCTCCACACGAGCGCGGTGGTGGTGCCGCCGTGCAGAATCGTCAGCCGCATCAGCGGGGCCTTGCCGAGGTCGAACCCCTCCGACCGGTCCGCCGCGAGAAACCGCTCCTCCTCATGACCCATCGGGTCGTCGCCCAGGTGGTGTTCCCGTACCGGCACGGTGGCCTCGGGGACCACTGTTTGGAGTGGGTCCGTCAGGCCCTCCCAGGCGAAGCGTGTACACAGTGCGGGGTGGTGCCGCAGCACGTCGTTCCAGGCCGCTTTCATGGCCTGCATGTCAAGGGAGCCGTCGACATAGAAGACGAACTGCTCGACGTAGGGTCCCGGCCGTTCGGCCCGCACCGTGTGGTACAGCATTCCGCTCTGCAGCGGTGTCAGCTCGTACACGCCGGAGCCGACCGGTGCGGAGGCGCAGGCTGCCGGCTCAGTGGTCATCGCCCGCCCCGTCCCCGGTGCGCGTCCACAACTGGCCGGCGCTCCAGACATACCGGGTCCTCCCCCAGCGCAGCGCCGAAGCGACGTCGGGAAAGAATCCCCGCCCCGCGTTGTTGGCACTCGTGTTGCACAGCACAGGGACTCCGCTGAGCCGTGCGTACTCCTCCAGGAGCTCGGCCACGACCGGGTTCTGGCGATGGTTCACCGTCTGCAGCCGTGCCGAGCCATCGAGGTGCATGACAGCCGGGACCCGCGACCGCCAGGTCTCGCGGACCTGGTGTTCGAACAGCATGTAGGGGTCCGCCATGCCCGGGTCGAAGACTTCGGGTGCCCTGTGTTCGAGGCAGATCGGCGAGACCGGACGGTAGTACTCCCTGCCCTTCAACTCGTTGAGACGGTCCTTCATCTCGGCCCGGTTCGGTGCTGCGAGAATGCTGCGGTTGCCAAGTGCCCGGGGGCCGAGTTCGGCACGGCCGTGGAGCGCGAGAACCGGCTCGCCGCTCTCGTGCAGCAGCCGCGCGAGTCCAGGGACGTCCAGTGGACTGCCGGCCCAGCCGTCGACGGCTTCCCCGACGCTCATGTCCGGTCCGCTGTAGACGGACCAGTCCAGAACGGAGCTCCCGGTGAGCCGCGCCATCTCGGCGCAGGCCGTGCCAAGTGCCGAGCCTGAGTCGTTGGGGAACGGTGGCACCCAGACCTGCTCGAAGAGCCCGCTGGCCCGAATTCTGGCGTTCCACTTGATGTTCAGGGCACAACCGCCGCTCAGCACCAGGTTCGTGGGGAGGTCCGGGCACCGCTGTCGCAGACTGGCCAGACCCTGCACCAGACGGCCACCCGCCCAGTGCTGAAAACTCGCCATCGCATCGGCGGGCCGGACATCGCGGTCCGCCGTGCGCACGAGGAACTCCTCCGAGAATTTCCCGGCGAATTCCAGCGACACGGTCAGGTGCTGGTCGTATATGTCATCGAAGACGCCGCACAGGTCGCTCCTCACCTCGCCCAGCGCGGTGTAGGCCATCACTTTTCCCGGCACCGTGAGCTGACGGTAGGCGGCACGGTCGTCGTCGCCCAGGTCCTCGGGGCGAAACGGAGGGAAGTGCATGGCAAATGTCGGATAGACATTGCCGATGAGCCCGAAGACCGGGCCCAGATTCTCCACGACTGACGGGGCGGCACCTATGCGGTAACACCTCGGCAGCACCCCGCCGTCCCAGACGAGGACCACCGCGGGCTGTCCCGTCGCCGCGAAGGGGCTGGCACAGTACGAGGAGAAGACATGGCCGGCCGCGTGACTGTAGCTGCTGTAGGCGGCCTCTTTCCAGGGCAGTCCCCGAAAAACGCGGGGAGCAGTGGTGTCGTCGTCCAGTCGCGACTCGCGGTAGGGGGCCACCGCGAGACGAACGTCCTTGCCGCGGTAGCGGGTCGTGACCACGGGCCGGTCTTCGCCGAATCCCCAACCGTCCACGACGAAGGCGTCAACGTCATCCGTACCGAGCCCGACGTCCTTGAGGACCGACTCGACCACTGCGAGGTCTCCGAGCTCCGAATACCGGTGCCCGTTGTCGAGCTTTTCGGTTTCCACACTCGTGATCAGGAGATTCCCGTCGACGAGTGCCACGGCTCCGTCATGCGTAAGTTTCAGCCCGCAAATCAGCATGGCACCTTCTCTCAGGATCCAGCGCGCGTCAAGAGGTCCCGGGACAATGGCTTCAATGCGCCGTACTCTCGGGCGGCCAGGAATTCAGGGCGAGGATGGGGAACGTCCCGGAGCAGATTCTCCGTGCTGTTGTAGGAAACGATCACCAGGCTGCGGTCGTAGGGCGTCATGTTGCCAACGGAGCCGTGCACCACACGCGGATCGAAGAACAGGATGCATCCGGAGCTGCCCCTGATCGAGGTGATGCCGTGGGTGTCGACGAGTTTGCGCAGCGTTTCGGTGCTGATTCGGTACTTCAGCCTGGCGCTGACCGTGCGTTCCCACCCCTCCCCCTCCGGTTCGGCGGTGTTCTCCTCCGCCGATACTCCCGTCTCTCTATGGGACCCAGGAATGAGCATCAGCGGTCCGTTGAACTCACTGGCAGTGTCCAGGTGGATGACGACGTTCACCGCCCTCGGCTCAGGCATACCGTCCTCGTGCTCCCAGAAGTAGAAGTCCTGGTGCCATTCCCAGAGCTCTCCGCCGAACGCTCTCTTGGCGTTGATCTTGAACTGGTGGACGTAGGCATCACTGCCCAGCAACTGCTGCACCGGCCGCAGGAGTCGCGGCACCCTCACAAGGTCGCCGAAGAACCGGGAGTACAGATGGGATCCGTGCACACCCCGGACCTGCATCCCGTTGCTCTCCATGACGCGGCGCGGGCCGTCCACGGAGAATTCGGAAGCCGCCTCTTCTCCCATCAACCGCAGTTCTTCGGCGTCGAAGACGTCATGGACAAGGAGAAAACCTTTGCGGTTGTACTCACGCAATTGGTCGTCGGTCAAGGTCACTGTGGGCGCTCCTCGTTTCCTTGGCAGCTTGGGCCCGCTGTTGCCCCTTGGGCCCGGTGGCACCGTCCAGCCAACGCCGCAGTGACAGTGGGCGCATGTCCGTCCAGACCCGCTCGATATGAGCCAGGCATTCCTCCTTGGGGCCCACGAAACACGTGTCCCGCCAGCCCATGGGAATGGCCATGTCCTGCGGCCAGATGGAGTACTGCTCTTCCTCGTTGACCACCACGGTATAGATGTACGGGTTTTCGTCGTCGAACATGACTGCTCCCGTTTCATACGTCGATGTTGCGGAGCGAATGTTCCTCTTGCCTTTACGTGGGCTGTCACCCCTAGGAAGGTTCGACCCGCACACGTGCCTCGATACGCTCATGAATTCCCAGATGCCGTGCGAGGGCGACGATCTCCACCTCGTCGAGCAGGCCGGCTTCGAACAGTGGCATCTGCGACCCCGAGGCACCCGTCCGGGCACCGGACCGTGCCTGCATTTCCACCTCCTCCCGGCGACCGTATATGTTGGCGAATCCCGTGCCACGAAGAGCGGGCAGGTCCTCGACCAGCACGGTGAATCCCCGTTCCCTCAACATGGAAGCGATCATCCTGTGCTGCTCCGGACCTTGATGGGACTCCAGGACGATCTGCCGGATCCGCGGCCAGTCGGCCTCGGAAAGACCGCCCAGCACCTCCATCTCCGCCCGCTCCGCGTCCACCTTGAGGAGATCCACCCGATCAAGATGTGATTCGGCGATCAGCGAGGCCAGCGAGCGAGTCTCGACTGTGTAGCTCACGGCGTCGAGACGGCTTTCCATGAGTTCTCCGAGCAGAAACTCCGGCACCATCTCGTCGTTCATCCCGAAGCTGCCGTCAATGGCAGCCCGGACAGCGGCCCGGTCATTTCTCAGGTTGGCATGAAAGCCTGAGAAAACGGATGAGTTGGGGTAGAACGTGAATTGCCGTCGACCGTCCTCGTAACTGGCGCCGCAGCAGTACGGTATGGCGTTCGGCGCATAGAGTGCAAGGTTCGTCCTCAGCAGTTCGAAGATTTCCAGGGAAGGCTCGAGGGAGTGGATTCGGGCGGTCGGGCACACCGCCGCGACGTAAAGCGCGAACATGCCGATGTTGGCGCCGACGTCGATCACCACGGCCTCTTCAGGCAGCCACAGGCCGTGCCGCAGATAGGAGTGGTCCTCGAATATCTCCTGGTACAGGTAGTCGGTCTCATAACCCCGCTGCTGCACAACGGCCATGCCGTTGGGCATACGAACCCTCTGATGGCCGCCCACCACCGCGGACCAGCGCGGGTGCACGGTGACCTCGATGTCGATCACGTCACCGCGAACACGGGTCTGCACCTCCCGTGTTCCTGGGTGCCGCCTGAGTTCGTCGGCCAGGCCGTCGGCCTCTGCCGCCACTCCACAGCGCCCGTCCGCGCCGGGCATCACCGGCCTCCTGCCGAGCCCAGCAGTAGTGTCGCTTCTGCCAGTGCCGACATGTAGGCGTCCGCCAGCCGTTGGACGGCGTCGGGTCGGTGCCGGCTCCGGCTGTAGGTCCATGTCACGAGGAGTTCGTCATCCACGGCTGTCGCCGCTACTTCAAGGAGGTACCGCCGTGGCACGGCTGGGTCCTGGAGCAGACCGGGCACTTGAAGGGGGACTCGGAAAACGGCGTCCTCGGCGGTCCGGGGCTCGAACCGGCCCAGATAATTGAAGCTCAGCTGGGACTGCGGCAGGTCCGCCAGACCGCTCCCGGCTCCGGGGTTCAGATAGCGTAGAACGCCGTATCCCATGCCGGCCATGGGGACGTCCCCCATCACCTGCTGTACCGAGTCCAAAGCTGCTGTCAGGCTGCCTGCTTCCGGGCCGTCCGGAGCGTGGAGCACGACGGGGAACATCGTGGTGAACCAGCCGACGGTGCGTGACACGTCGGTGGTGGAGTCGATGGGTTCGCGGCCGTGTCCCTCAAGGTCGGCTTGGAGGGAGGTGATGCCGTGACATCGCCACCACGTCAGCAACAGGCAGGCCAAGAGAACGTGATGTACGGACGCCCGGCTGCTCCTGGGGACCTCCCACAACAGAGCCCGGCCGGTTCGGCTGTCCGTTCGCACGGACACCGTCTCTGTCGATCCGACGGTGTTCGGACCGTCCTCATGGTCGACCGGGAGCCGTGCGGCGCCGGCGCTGGGGACACGGCGCCAGTAGCCGAGCTGGCTCTGCACGTCCGGTTGGCCGGCGAACCGCTGCAGCGATTGTGCCCAGTGCCTGAACGATGTCGTGCGGGCCGGCTGTTCCACGGGCCTCCCCCGGGAGAGGCGGCGGTAGGCCAGATCCAGGTCCTCGACGAGCACCCGGAGAGAGACCCCGTCCACAACAAGGTGATGGACCGCCAGCATCAGCCTGTCCTGACCGGTAGGGCCGAACCGGAAGAGGACCGCCGACAGCAGTGGGCCCCTGCCGAGATCGATGTCGTCCTGAAGGGCCCTGGCGGCCGTCGACCTGGCCTCCTCGGATGCGGGACCGTCCGCGCCGGACAGGTCGACAACGCGGAGGGGCACCGGTTCCGTGTCGTCGGGCACGTGCTGGTGCCACGTTCCGCCGGCGGCGACGAACCGCGCCCGCAGGATGTCATGGTGGCCTACGAGGGAAGCGAGCGCCCGGCGCAGAACGTCCTCGTCGAGGGCGACGGATGCCACCAGTTGAATGGTCTGGTCCCAGCGATGGGCGTAAGGCAATTCTTGTTCGAAGAACCAACGCTGAATTGGAGTGAGTGGCACCGTCCCTGTGGTGGCCGCGTCCTGGCCGGAACGTTCCGTGGGCACGGCCAGCTCTGCCAGACGGCTTACTGTTTCGGCCTCGAGTACCTGGCGGGAGCTGATGCTCAAGCCTGATTCGGCAGCACGGACGGCGATTTGGAGACTGGCGATCGAGTCGCCGCCGAGGGAGAAGAAGTCGTCATCGACGCCGATCTCGTCGACTCGCAGAACATCGCGCCAAATCCGCAGCAGGAGCCGTTCCGTGTCGGTGGCGGGTGGTGTCGGCGGGACCGCTCGGCCAGCGCCCTCCCGCGCCGTGGTCCACTGTTCCAGCAGAGCCCTCTTCGCAGGTGACAGATCCGCTACACGTGCGCTGTGTTCGTCTTGAGCCATCAGATTCTCCTCAGCGATCAGGATTCCCGGCGACGCGGAAACGCGAGGGGGCAGTGGCTGCTACCGGTAGCGTCACGTCGTAGGCGTCGTCGTCAATTCGCCTTCCGGCCACGGCCTCAAGGAATCTGCGTGCCGGTTCGTTCCTGGTGGTCTTGTGATAGCGCAGGCGCACGGCAGTCAGTCCACGACCTCTCGCGTCATCCAGCAGCTGTCCGAGCACTTCGTGTTCGACCCTGCGGTTCAGCACGCGACAGCTGAGGAGGAAGGTGCTGACGTCAAGGCAGGGACCGGCGATCTCCGCCAGGACCAGTCCGACGGTGCCGTAGTCCCCGAAGCGGTCGGTGACACGGACCACCCATGCGAGGCCCCCGTCCTGCCGATGGCCGCGCAGTTCGCCCTCGCCCGTCCGGGCACCGGTGAGATTGAACTGATTGGTTCGGGCCGCCAGCTGAACACCACGTTCCAGGTCTGTGTTGTCCATGACCGTCATCCGCACCTGTAACCGGCACCGGCGCATGAACTCCTCATAGCTCGCCGTGGTGTTGAGAGCCTGCCGACGGTGGTTTTCGTCCCGGTACCTGTCGGCACGGTGTCTGTCGTCCTCAGTGACCGACAAGCGGTCGAACACCCAGCTGTGCGCCAGCACCCCGGGGATGTGCTCCGCAGACTCGGGCACGTCCACCACGGCTGTGCCTGGGTGGCGCTGCCGCATCAGGTCTCGCTGCAGCGGATCGTCATCGACGAAAATGAAGGAGTCGACGGACAGTCCGAGTTCGGCAGCGATCTCGGTCACCAGATCGGGTTTGGCGGTCCATCCGAAACGATGGGAGGTGATGTGCTCCCAGCGGAGCAGCATCGCGGGATGACTGTCGAACGCCTCCCTGACGTCGGTCTCCTCGTTGTGGCTGCACAGACAGAGCAGCATGCCCTCCTCCCGCCGGGCGAGCATGAAGCGCTGCACACCCTCGAAGGCCGGAGTGATGCTCACCCGACGTGGTCCCACCTCGGCGCAGACGCCGTCCCACAAGGTGTTGTCGCAGTCCAGCACAATGACCTTTCGCGGGGGCACCCACGCGGCGTGAGCCATCCGCACCAGGTGTGTGCCCAGCGCGACGATGTACTCCTCCGAGTACGGCAGGTGCGCCGACCGGTCGGCGAACTCGTCGTACACCGCGGGGACGCCGTAGAGCGCGGGAAGATCTTCCACGGGGACGGCGCGCAGGGACGGCATGGCCTGCGCCGCTCTCGCAACACGCTCCGTGGCACCGAGGATCCAGGGGCCCGCGACCGTGTCCAGGGCCGCAGCGGGAGACGCTGGGGTGACGGCCAGGAGCCAGTTCGCGGGGGAACGGGACGACGCCTCCCCCAGTGCATGGAGGATCTCGCCCAACAAGGCATCGGCCCGGGCCATCTCCTGGGTGCCAGGTGTGTGCCATCGATCGTGACCTCCGGGCCGGAGCAGGTCCTCGACCCGCAAGACGACCATGCTGACGTCGAGGTCGCCGCTCAACGGCCCTCCTGCGTCCACGAGCGGCTCCAGGACTTGGCCATACGGTGCGACCCTGATCTCCGGGGCCGCCTGGAGCCTCCTCAACCACCAGCCGATGGAATTGGCCAAGCTGTCCAGGACGAAGGTGCCGGCCAGCCCGACCGCGCGGCGTGAACCAGAAGCCGGTGCTGACCTGGTCCCGCCGACTCCGGTTCCGGTGTCGATGTTCATCGCGCATTCTCCGGGGACTCCAGCCGGGCGGCGGCCTGTTCATCGGTCATCGCGTCGAGCCGGTCGAGAAGGGTGGCGAGGTCGGGGGGATTCTTCTCCATAGGTTCCGGCTCGGTGTCGGCCACGGCCCTGGTCTGTACGGCGACCTCTTCGCAGTTCTCGCCGGCCCCCGTCTCTGTCCAGGAGCTCCGTTCCCCGGCTTCCTGGTTCCTGCGACCCACGGCCTCGAGCGCTCCGTGCCGGTCGAGCCGGACCAGCTCTCCTGTCCGGTACATACGGGCGCCGGGCTGCGCGTACGGGTCCGGGATGAAGCGCTCGGCGGTCTGCCCCGGCCGGAACCTGTACCCCCTTCCCGGCGCGCCCCCACCGATGTGGACCTCTCCGACGGCTCCCGGGGGGACCGGCTGGAGGCTCTGGTCCAGCACGTACAGCCGCATCCCGGTGGAAGGGGCGGTGAACGGCTGGGGCCCGGACGCACTGCTGGACCATCCGGTCATGCTCCGCACGATGGGGACTTCCGTCGATCCGCCGGTGGTGAAGACACGTGCTCGTTGCGCCCACCGGTCACGGAGTTCCGCGTGGACGCGGTCACCGCTGATGATCACCTGTTGTACGTCCGGCACCGCCGCCGGGTCGATCACGGACAGCACGGCCGGGGGGCTGAACAGCACGTGCGCGCCCAGCTCCCTGATCATGTCGTCGATCGGCGGATCGGCGCGGGACGGGTCGGGCGGGGCCAGGCAGAGGGTGGCTCCGCAAACCAGCGCTATGAGGGTCGCCTCCCACAACGCGGTGTCGTGGCCGGGTGATGTCAGCGGCAGCACACGTGTGCGTGTCGTGAATCCGACGACGCGGGCCGATTCCGCTGTCATGTCGGCGAGGCACGCGTGTGTCAGCTCCACGCCCATGTGCCGACCAGAGGGACCCGCGGTGGGTACGACACACGCGAGACCGTCGTCCCTCACGACGGCGCGGTTCACGGCTCCGCCACCGTCTGCCGCGTCCTTCCTCTTCTCCGCCTCGGCGTCGGGTTCGGTGAGTTCGTCGTCTCCCGTCAGGAGCACCTTCGCCGTCCCCCCACCCGAGAACAGGTCCTGGCCGGCGGCCGACGTCACAGTGAGCGTCACGCCGGAGTCCGCCGCCACGGACCGCACGTGCTCGGCCGGCCATGGGCTGTCCAGGGGAAGAAAGGCGCCGCCCGCCTTGAGCACCCCGAGGAGCGCCACGACCTGAGCGACCGACCACGGCAGGTGGACCGCGACGAGTGTTTCCGGACCAACGCCCCGGGCGATGAGCCTGCCGGCCATCCGATCGCTCAGCCGGTCGAGCTCGCGGTAGGTGACGCGGCGATCCGGCAACCACAGCGCCGGGTGCTCCGGTCGGCGCTCGGCGTGGGCTGTGAAGGCCTCGGTCACCGGGACGGTCCCGCCACGGCGGCCGGCGCCGAACCGCGCCAGCAGATGACGCCGCTCGGCGTCATCGGTCAGCAGCAGACGGCTGACCCGCCGCTCCATGGGCGAGTCGAGCATGCTCTCCATCACGTTGCCGAAGTGGCGGATCAGTTGGTCTATCGTCGTGGTGTCGAACAGATCCGTCGCAAACTCGACGTAGCCCTCCAGTGCGCCGCCACGCTCCTGCAGAAACCACGACAGGTCGAACTTCGACGTCCCGGTGCCGAGGTCGGTCCGGTGAACAGCGATGCCCGGTAGGCGCGGCACGTCCCTCTGCTCGGCCACGAGGACCAGAGCCACTTGGTAGAGCGGGTTGTGGCGTGGACTCCGGTGCGGTGCCACTGCTTCGACGATCTGGTCGAAGGGAAGATCGGCGTGTTCCTGGGCTTCCACCAGCTCGTGCTGTGTGCGTGCGAGGAAGTCACACAACGACGGGTCATCGGCGGCTGACAGGCGCAGCGGCACCGTGTTGGCAAGGTGCGTCATCACGTCGAGCGTCTGCGGATGGCGGCGACGCGCGACGGGACAGCCGATCACGATGTCGTCCTGACCCGAGTACCGCTGAAGAACCACGGCGAGAGTCGCCGCCAGGACGGTGAACAGCGTCACCCCCTCTCGTGCTGCCACATCCCGCAGCCGTACGGCCAGCTCCCGCGGCAAGCGAATAGGGACCCGGCCGCCCCGGTAACTCTGTACACGGGGGCGGCCGCGGTCCAGCGGGAGGCCGAGCAGTCGGGGGGCCGCGGCGAGGGTCCGCCGCCAATGGCCGGCGAGCGCTTCCCGGCGCTCCCGCGGCAGGCACTCGCGTTCCCACGCGGCGAGGTCGAGGGCTCCGGCTGCGGGCGGTGCCGGGGCTGTCCCCGCGTACAGGTTCAGCAGCTCCCGCACCATGACGTCGAGTGCCCAGCCGTCGCAGACCACGTGGTGGGTGGTCATCACCAGCACGTGCTCGTTGGGCCCGAGCCGCAACAGGCGGGCCCGGAACGGGGATCGGCTCAGGTCCAGCGGAGTGCGTGCCGCGCCGGCGACCTCCTGTTCCACCAGTGAGGTGCGGCGCTCAGCGGGCGACGAGCTCAAGTCGACGATGTCCAGAACGCCTGGCTCCGCGGCGTGGACGGTCATGACCGCGTGCCCCTCGCCGTCGGGCTCGAACCGGCAGCGCAGCGCTTCCTGCCGTTCGCACAACACGTCCACCGCCTGCCGCAGCTGGGCTGTGTCCAGCGGGCCCGTCAGCTTCAGCGCCACCGGGACGTTGTAGGTCGGCAGATCGGGGCGTGCCTGATACAGGTAGTAGAGAGGCTCCTGGTGAGGAGAGGCTGGATGTGCCGAGCCGTCGCGCGGCACGGCCCGGATCTCGTCCTCTCGCGGGGGGCCCGTTCGGGTGCCGTCCTGCACCGCGGCGACCAGTTCCGCGAAGGTGGTAGTGGGCGCCAGGAGCCGCAAGGGCAGCTCAACCGCGTACTCCTTCCAGCAGTGCGACAAGATGCGCACTGCTTTCAGGGAATCCCCGCCGGCATCCTGGTAGCGGTCCGAGAGCCGCAGGTCTCCCCGGCCCAGGATGGCTGCCGCGATGGCCAGAACCTGCTGCTCCAGGTCGGACAGTGCGGGTGCCGGCGGGCTCGGCGGCCCATGGGTGGTTCCGCGCATTGCCGCGAGGATGGCTTCCGCTTCTCTTCGGAACTCCGTCACCGCACGTCACCTCGTTCCTGCGGGCGTCCCGAGCCTTCGGCCAGGAGCGGCTGGGCCCGCCAGCCGGACAGGTTGGCGTGGCCGTTCCGCGGTGGCTCGGAACAGCACACGTAGTACCCCGGGGCGATGACGGAGGGGACGCCGCGCATGGCCCTCACGACGCCCCGATGGAGGTCCTCCGGCGAGAGCCGTGCTCCGTCGTGAACCGCGGCGAAGGCGAGCAGCGAGGGCGAGCCGTCAGGTCCGTCCACGACGAAGACCGCTGCGTCGCGGACGGCCGGCTGCGCGCTCACCAGTCGCTCGACCGCTCCCGGATCAACCCAGCCGTGGTCCGCGTAGCACAGCTTGGTGGGGTCGACCCGGCTCTCCAGACCAGTCAGTTCCGGAATCGCGGCCAAGGGCACCTCTCGGTACATGGCCTCGGTGACCAGGGTCTCCACGCTGCGCAGGAAAGTCTCCGCGTCGTGCGGGGAGAAGAACCGGCTGTCCGCCTGGAGCGCCAGGGAGGCCGTGTCGGTGCGGTCCAGCACGTGCAGGTAGAGGTCGGCTTCACCCATACCGCCAGCCTGGACCTCCCGGGAGACCATGGTCCGTGAACGCAGCCTCGCCATCTCACGTGAGGAGATCGCCAGCCCCTGGTCGAGAAGAAAACTCGCCGGTTTCCTGGTGTCGTTGAAGAAGCAGCGGACCGAAGCGTGGACTCCACGGAGGAGAGCGATCTCTTCTTCGATCCTCCGTAGCGTCAACGGGTGGTAGCGGGCCTTCGCGAAGCTCTCCAGAGCTTCGTCACGACACTGCCGCGCCAGCTCGGCGAAGGACACGTCCCCCAGTGCCAGCACACACACTCCGGACTGTGTGTAGGGATAGGACGACCGGACGGCCCGCATGTCCATCAGACGGTTGTTGACGACCAGGCCGAGACCGCATGTCTCGTGGGAGCCGAGAATCCCGAGGAGCGCCCCGGTGGCGGCCATCAGGATGTTGCCGGTGCTGACGCGGTACTGGGATGCCAGGTGGGCACATGCGTACGCGAGCGCGGTGGAGTCCAGCCGGCAGTACGTCCAGTGCGGTCCGTCGCTCGCCGGGTCGGACACCGGGCGCAGCGTTCCGCCCGGGAGGCGCCACAATCGCGAGCGCCAGAAGTCGAGCGACTCCTGCTCCTGCCTCCCGCCTTCCGACGACTTCTCCCAGGCCGCCTGTTCAAGCGACTGGCGGCTCGGCGGCCGCTCCGCGCCATCCGGAGCATCACTCAACAGTGCGGGAATGTCCTGCTTGAGGATCTCCCAACCCCAGCAGTCGACCGCCAGTCGTGACACCACGACGACCAGCGTGGCCACGCGACCGGTCACACGCACTGCCGCCAGACGGACCGGGAGCTGCTTTTCGTGGTCGAAGGGCTCCGCGGACAGCTCGGTCAGCAGGGATTCCACGCACATTGCCTGCTCCTGCTCGCCGCAGTCGCGTATACGGACGTGGAGTTCGCCGTCAGCGTCCACGGTCTGCACGGGGTCGCCGCCCGGGCCGGCCGCGAAGCGTGTCCGCAGAGCCTCGTGAGACTCGACGAGGCGGTGCACCAGCCGCGCCAGATCGTCCTCGCGGACGTCACCGGGGAGAGAGACCGCCGCGGAGTGCGTCTCGTTCCCGTCCTGGTACGCATCCCATCCGTCAAGCTGGGCCCAGGTCAGCGAGTCCGCACCGCCGGGCAGGTCTCGGTAACGTACCTCCATCAGACACTCCGTGATCGTCGACGGGAGTCAGGTGAGCGCACTTTCGGTCGTGCCACCGGCATCGGGCGGTTCAGGTCTCCTGCTGTCCTGCTGAAGCCGCCCGGTAGTGCTCCGCCACCACAACACCGTGATCTTCCGTCAGGTAGCGGGACAGATCTCCGATGCTGGGCCGGTCGTAGATCTCGCTCACGCGAAGGCTGATTCCATATGTGCTGTTCATGGCCTCGGTGAAGGCGACCATTGCATAGGAATCGAGCCCCAGCTCCAGCAGGTTGTCAGACTCGCCGACCGTCCGCACCTGCCCGTGTGCGCAGGAAAGCAGCATGGCGCAGAGGTCGTTCTTGACTAGCGTCTCAATTAGCCGCACAGCCTGCCCCTTTCACGCTTCCGCCAGTTTCAGGAGCAACCGCACGGGGACTGCGGGTCCACGGACGGTGGCCTGGTCGGCCAGGTTTCGGATCGCGGCCATCAGCTCGGCCATCTGGTCCCTCGGAAATATCTTCGGGTCGTGTTCGACGCTCACACCGGTGAGTCCGGAGAGAGAGAAGCAGTTGAGTTCCAAGGCGAAGCGGCCGCTTGGCGCCGTGATCCACGGGAACTCGATCTCCTCGACTTCCGCCAGCTCGTCGAGCACCAGGCTGGAAGTCGGCATCTGCCCATGGACGAAATTGAAGAAGAACGGCGGGTCATCGGGAATCCCACGTTTGTGATAGGCCCGCAACAGCGCGACAGGATCGTGTCTGCAATTCTGCACCGCATCGGCCAATGCGCCACCGGTTCGCCGAACGAGTTCGGCGAACGTCTCGCTGCAGGAACCGAGCTCGGCCAGCAGCGCGCCATGCCGCGACTGCAGACCTACGTACTGTCGTTCCTCAGGCGTCATCCTGTTGGCCGAGCACACCGACAACCATGTGCGTCGTTCGTGGAGCACCGCACCGCGGGCGATCACAAAGAGCGACAGCAGTATGGCCGACATCGGCATGCCGGTGGACTCCGCCAGGGTCACGCAGGACCTTTCAAGGCTCCTGCTGGCGCCCCCGCCGATCGACGATTCGGGGTGGAGGCGGAACTGCTCCGCGGCACCGAGATCGACCGCCTTCTCCCCGATCTCGCACAGCCTGGAGATGTTGCGATCCGACGCGCTGCCCGCGGCGGCACTCCTCTCGTACCGCAGTATCGCCTGGTGGGTTCCGTCCTCGGCCTCGCCCCACCCCGCCCGCCCACCTTCAAGGAACGTGAGAGCGTGCGAAACCGTTGTCGCCAGGGATCCGCTGTCGAGGAAGAAGTGGGCGGCTTCGATGACGAGTGTCGACCGCGTCGCTTCCTGGATCAGGATGATTCCGATGCTGGGCCCGCCGCCCTTGATCAGGTCCAGTACGGCCTCGGGTGTATCCTCCCCGGTGCCGTTTCCAGTGATCTCCGCGACGATCAGTTCACTCGCCGTTGCCGCGGGCAATATCTTCTGCACGACCTCGCCGTCGGCATTGTGCACGGCCTTCGCCCGCAGCATCGGGAAGCGTTTCACGGTCCGTTCGAACGATGCCCTGACCGAAGCGACGTCCACCCTTTTACGCAAGGCAACCCGCATCTGACACCGGTGCCGCCAGACAAGGTCGGTCAGTCCGTCGTGAGGGCCACCCAGCCATGCCCTTTGTGCCCAATTAAGTTCGACGAACGGTGAGGCTGACACAGCAAATTCGACCTCCAGAATTCGCTCTTCCGGCTGATCTCCAAGTAGCGCAGTCGCCTCGATTTCTGTCAACCATTCCCCGGCGCCGAAGACCGAGTGTGCAAACACGCGAGATCACAGAAGGCCGGTGGAGGCTTGATCGCGGGCGGAGCCGGGTGGTTCGATGGCGGCCCTCCACTCCATGTGCACCGGATCCAACGGTGAAAGCAGGCGGGCGCCGTGCGGGAAGCTCTGCGGAATCACGACTTCAAGCTGTCCCTTGCCGGCCAGTTGCTGTCCAGCCTCGGCGACTACCTCCTGGTCGTGGCAGCGCCCTTCTATGTCTGGCAGTTGACGGGATCCACTCTGGCAACCGGGCTTTCGATGGCTGCGGAGACAGTACCCGCACTTCTCATCGGACTCATCGCCGGTGCGTTCGTCGACCGTTGGGATCTGCGTAAGACCATGATGGCGACTGACCTGCTGCGCGCCGCGGCTGTCTCTCTCATGCTACTCGTGCACACGCAGGACCAGATGTGGCTGCTCTACGTCGCGTTGGCGATCGAAAGCTGCTTCAGCCAGTTCTTCCTGCCGGCGCGGCACGCCCTCGTCCCCTCACTGATCGGCCGGGAGTCGGGCCTGGTCTCGGCCAACGCGCTCAGCGCGCTGGTACGTGGCGTGGTTCAGCTGATCGGCGCGCCGCTGGGTGGGGCGCTGTATGCCGTGGCGGGCTTCCACTTCACTGTCCTTGCGGACGTCGTCACTTACCTGCTCTCAGCCTGCCTGGTAGCCAGGATCCGTTTCCGTTCGGGTCCACGGGACCTCCCTCCTCGCGGTGGCGGAGCCGTCCGTCGGATCGTCCACGACGTCGCGCAGGGCTGCGCTCATATCCGTCATGCGCCCGGTTTCTCCGTGCTTTTCAGCTCGAGCGGATTGTTCCTGGTGGGCAACGCCGCCTTGACGGCCCTACTGGTTCCCTACATAAGCGGTGTGTTGCACGCCGATGCGCGGATGCTGGGCCTCCTCCTCGGTGCGCTGGGGGTCGGGTTCTTGATCGGCGCTCCGATCAGCCGTTTCGCCGTCACGGCCCTGCCGCCGCGTTGGCAGCTCGTGAGTTCCTTCGCCGTGCTGGGCCTGGCCTTTCTGGTGACCTTCCATGTGCGGCATCTGCAATGGAGCGTGGTGATGTTCACCCTGATCGGCCTGCCGGGGGTGACCGCGCTGGTGGCCATCGAAACCTTCATTCAGCGCAACACCGACGACGGCATGCTGGGCCGGGTCTCCGCCGCCTACCTCGCTCTGCAGGCCGCCGCGACCCTGGTGGGCGCGCTGTTCGGTTCGGTCCTCGGATCGGTGTGGGGCACCGTCGCAGCCATGGACCTGGCGGCCGCGCTCGTTGTCGGCGCCGCCGTGCTCGCCTTGTTCATGCCTGGGCGGGCGACGGAGGCCGAGCAGGCGGATCCCGTTCATTATTGACTTCGGCTCGTCAGGGTGACGCTGGTTCGTCGAGTGCCAGGCCGGTGCCCGCTATGAAGCCATCGAGGGTGTCGGGCCGGTACTGAAGACGCTTGAGTCGGTTGCGGACGAGGGTTTCAAGCCGGTCGAAGGCGACCACGGCGAGGTTGGCCAGGCTGCGCTTGACGTGCGCCCATACCCCCTCGACGGGGTTGAGGTCGGGCGAGTAGGCGGGCAGCAGGAACACCGTCAGCCATGCACGCTCGGCGATCAACTCACGCATAGCGTGGGAGACGTGGGTGTTCAAACGGTCCCACACCAACACGATCGGCGCTTTGACGAGCTGGTGGACGCCGTCGATCAGCGCGATGAAGTCGCGCTCGCCCATACTGCGGCGCTTGCCTTTGCCCGCGCGGTGGACGCGCAGGCGGTGGCACAGCCGGGTACGGGAGCCGGGCCGCATCGCGATCAGCCCCGCTACCGACAGCCGCCCCGAGCGTCGCCCGCTGACCGCCACTTGCGGAGTCACACCGCGCCGGCCCCAGGTACGTCCTCTGGGCGGCCGTCGGGTGAAGCCTGCCTCGTCCTCGAAACAGACGTAGCCTCCGCAAGCCGCCCGTGCTCCTTTACCTCGGTCCAGGTCGCCTCGTTCCACGCGGTGACGGCCTGCTCGTCACGCTCGGCGACCCGCCGCGCGGGGATTTGCGGGCTGAAGCCGAGCCGGTGCATCAGCCTCGTCGCCCCGGAGACGCTGTAGGAGACGTGGAACTTCCTGCCGATCAGCGTGGCCACCCTCGCCGCGGTCCACACCTGGTCCTCCACCCAGCCATGCGCGGCCGCCCCTGCTCCAGATACCCGGCCAGCTTCTCCAGACAGCGCGGGGACAGGCGACACCGCGATGGTGACCTTGCGGTTGCGTAGCCACGTCTCCAGCCGTTTGGCGCCGATCCGGCGGATGGCTGCCGGAGCCTGGTACCCCGTCAGCCAGGTCAGCGGGCCTGTGTTGGCGAAGTCCAGGGCCCTTTCCAGGCTGGGGAAAATGCTGGTGAGCTGGGCCCGGAGCCGGTTGACAGTGCGGGTGCGGTCAGCGACCAGGTCCGTGCGGCGGTTGGTGAGGATCTTGAGGTCGGTGACGATCTCGTCGCTGGCGCGTAAGGGGTACAGATCGCGGCGGTCCGGGCCTGGTCGGCGATGACGGCGGCGTCCTTGGCATCTGTTTTTCCCTCGCCGCGGTAGCCCTCAGAGGCGCGATGAATGGCCCGGCCGGAGATATAGCGCACCGGCTGGCCGTGGTTGATCAGGATCGCGATGGCGAGGGCGGCTCCGCCGTCGGCCAGGTCGATACCCCAAGTCACCTCGTTGCCCAGGGCCAGAACATCACCGAGGAGTTCGAGCAGTTCGGGTTCGTCGTTTGCGACGCGTCGCGACAGCAGCCGGCGGCCGCCCTCGTCGTTCGCGACGCAGTGGTGGTGGGTCTTGCCTGCGTCGATGCCGGCCCAGATCGCGGCCATATGGTGCCTCCGTACGGTGTGTTGCTGGTGCCTTCCGACGGACGACCTCGCTGTCGATTCCCTACGCAGCGATCATTCGCAATTCCTAATTGGCAGCCGAGTCGTCGTGGAGCGTCGGGCGGCCAATCCGGGCAAGCCACAAGCGGCAGAAGCGTGAAAGCCACACCCGACGCTCCTGGGAGGGTCAACCATACGAAGGGTTCACCGCGTCCCGCAGAACAACGTAGGGAAGCGTGAGGGTTCCGCCAACGCCTCCTGCCGGGCATCGCGATGCAGCAGAATCATCCTCACGGCCTTTGGACGTCGGTGTTCCTTGGTCGGAGCACATGTTCAGACGAAGCCCGCTTCCGCGTACGGCAGTTACCGAACCAGGTGATCAAGTTCGACGCACCGTTCGACGCCGGACGGGATCAAGTCAGGGCCTGGGTCGGAGGTGGCGCCGTCCGCCCGCAGGGCGGGTGGCTTTCGCCCGGCGCGGCGAGTGGGGGCACCTCCCACGCCCCTGAGGCAGTGGGGGCGCGTGCCAGGCGTCGCCCAGCAGGCGCTACTTCCGACGCAGCCCTGGGGGTCTGCTGGGCAGGGGCTTGGCCCACCGCGCACAGGGCTACCGAACAGGTTTCCAGCGGGGGCTTGGTCAGGTGCACTCGCGATCCGGGTGCGACCCGGAGGATTCCGCGGCGGACATGTTCGGGCCGTTCGCGCGGGCAGATCACCCCGTTGGGGAGCGGTGTGCGTACGGCGCTGCTGCTGGAGGGCGGCGCAAGTCGGTGGAGCCGATGGCCGCGCGGCGGAGTGCGGACGGGAACGGGCAGGCACCGGCGCACTCCATCAGCTCCAGCGCGTGGGACATCGATGGCGCCAGGTTCATCAAGACGGGCACCACGTCAGCCGAGGTCGGCCGTCACCACACCTGCGCCTCGGGAGATATCGGCAACCGTCGGACAGGAAACGGTGTGCAACCCGGGAAAATCCTCGGATGCACACCGCTGTCATGAATCCCTCCTGGACCGCACTGCGCCTCGTCAACGGCTGCCCTGCTCTCCGGTCAAGACGGGGGTTGGCAGCCGCCGCACGACGGCCTGCTCGCAGAACCGAACTCGCCTCGCCGCTCACCAAGGCCGTCCTCACCCTTTTGAAACAACTCTCACTGGTCACTGGCCGGTGCCTCAAGTTTTTGTGCCAGTTCCTCCCATGCCGCCGCACACTGGCGCGCCAGATCGGCCACACCCTGAGCACAGTGCCGGGGTATTGCCTGAACAACCTTGCTCCAGGTTTCCGCGTCAAGCGCCTGCATGCTGAGACTCCGGAGGAGGAACCGTCCCGCCTCCGTTGACCTCAAAGAAGGGTCGCGTCTGAGTCGCTCCCATGACAGGCATGCACCATTAACCACCGTCTTGGAAATGACCCGTTCAGTCGAAATGCCATGGTCATTCTTCGCTGCCACCTCACGCTTCTGCAGGTTGAGTTTGACCTCCCTCTTCGCCAGCACAGGATCTTCACCATTTCTCAGTCGATTGCGCACATCCCGGGCCGTGTTCGGTGAGACTCCTGCGGCTTGCGCGATTTCACGGAGGGATGCCTCGGGACGGGTCGCTATCACCTGGCTGGCCAGTATCCGTCCACCAGCGCGGTCCAAGGGGCGCACCCGCCCGTCCTTGCCGACCCTTCTTTTAGATTCCAGACCAGCAGCGGAATCACTCGGACGGAGTTTCGCGACTGTCTTCGCCGAAAGCCCGGTCACCTCAGCGACGGCACTGTCCGACCATTCCGAGTAGACCTTCAGGATGCGAAGGGCAGCATTGCGCCTCTCGGCCAGAGACAACGGCAGGCCATGCTCGATATTCAATCTGACGGACAGCACATATGATTCATCACGGCTGCCGGCGTACAGCCGAGCGTCAATGGACGGAGCCCCCTTGGCGATGGCGGCCTGCACCCTGTGCACCCCATCGATGACCTGCATGGTGTCGCGGTGCACCACGATCGGCGGGAGTCGCGCGTCGGTCTCCCGCAGAGCATGCACATGAGCCGCGTCGACACCGCGCAGACGTGGCGACGGAGACTCGTCAAGGTGTAATTCGCTGATTGACACCTCTACGACGGGAAGGTGCAGCTCAGTCAGTAACGTGGGTCGCTGATTGTGCGCACGTTGCCCTTTTTCCATACCTGACGACTTTTCCAGACCTGACGGTTCGAATCCCACCATACCGCCACTCCCGTTTGCTGCATCTCGCCACATCCACTGGGATCTTGCAACTCAATCCGGGACAAGACTGCCAACACTTCATTGCCCGATGCCACCGCAAGACTCCACTGCCGTACATCTACGGCATCCAAATAGTACGGACCAGTACAGGAAATTTCCGGGCCGAGGATCAGACCATTGCTCGCAGCAAGCCAACCGCTGGATTCAGCAGGAAAACTGGCCCGGGATTCGTGAGCTCGGCATCACAGCGAATCACCGGTGCAAAAGAGACGGATCGTCACCCGTTCTTCTTTGCGCCCTACAGTCGGTCGAGAGGTTGCCTCCTTCGCCGCCACTGAACATGAGGGAGCTGCGGTACCTCTCTGGACAGACAGGAAAATGCAGTTCGCACAAGTCACCTTGACGACTTCCCAAGGCTATGACAGGCAGCCGAGAGCGTCCAGGCCACCTTCCGTCACCCCGGCTCTCCACGGAGGCGGACCAGACCCCTAAATCCCAAACCGGGTCTGCGGCACCCATGAAAGAAGTCGCTCAAGACGCATTGAAATCCCATTTCAGAGGGCGTCAGACATGCGGCGGTGGCAGCCGAAGGGCTGATACTTGCAAGATTAGGTAAAGAGTGAGCGCTTTCTCTCGCTGACCGTGACGGTCAAGATCGCGGCGGCGGCTGACCCGGGCCAGGTCACGCCGTAGGGACCTCAGAGATGTGCTACCGCTCGATCCAGCCCTCAGAGCGCAAGCGCAGCAAGACCGAGCAGCACCGTCTCCGAGAAGCGGGACGCCATCTGAATCCGGCATCCAGCGCAACGCAGGCAATCACACTCAAAGGCAAGATGTCGCCGGCGACCTCACCCTCGACTGGGACACCCTCACCGCCGGCACCGGCCCCGACCAGCGCCTCATCGTGTGGACCGCCGAACCCGGCTCGCGAAGCCACGACGGCCTGCGCCTGCTCTCCTCCTGGGCCGGTACCCACCTCCACACCTCGACCACCTGACCTGCCATGCTCGCGGCCCATCCTCGGGGCTCGGCTACATGCTCTTCCTGCCGTCCCGATCCTGTCTCCGGGTAGCCGTTTGATGGCGGTCCGGCCCGACAACGCGCGGGTTTCCTGGCGGGGTTGCTGACCCCAACGCCAAGACGATCAGTCCCGTTGCGCTTCCCGGGAGGTCGGCTGTCCGCTTCTGCGGGAACTTCGGCGGGTGATTCGCCTGGTCATAAAGGGCTGGACGGGTGAGCTCCGTCCCTCTGGCGTACCTGAGATGTTGGGCCTCGTGGCGGGTGGAAGGTGACGGCGGCCGTGGCAAAGTCCAGCGAAGTCGCCGGGTGTGAGGTTCGGGTTTTGCCACGCGAGGACGGCGGTGACGAGCGCTTCGTACGGAGCGCGGTCCAGCGGGAGTTGGGCGTCGATCAGGCCCTGGGGGTCGTAGAGCACGGTGTGAGCTCCGCTCATCGCTGCCTCGCCGCGCCGTCCTGGTCGCCGTCGCTCGGGGCGGCCGGGACGGTGGTGGCGAGGAAGCGGGCGTAGCCGCGGTCGGCGCGGGCGATTAGCGCCGGGGAAGGCAGGCCGAAGGCGGGCGGCTGGAGTCCGCATCCTTCCGTTGCGGGTCCGGCGGGTGTGGGTGCGCTCATGGGCACCGCCTTCTGTTGCTGGGTGTGTCCGTGGCGTTCGACGCTACGGAGACCGCCGCGCGTTCCTCAACAGAATTGCGGGTAATTGCGGGCGATTTACTCCAGAGCGTCGATCGCGGCCCGGATGAGGTCGCGGGCCGCGTCGCCGTACACGGCCATTTCCGCGAGTTGGACGAATGCCTTGGCGTAGTCGGCCAGTTCGCGCGGCTGCGTCACCTTGATCTCCGCCGTCAGTGTCTCCACCACGGCCGTGGTGTCGTCGTGGAGGTAGAACGCCTCCAGCGGCCAGCGCTGCGTGGTGAAGGGGATGATCCCCAGCGAGACGGACGCGAGCGGCATCACGGCCAGGAGATGGCGCAGCTGACCGCGCATGGCGTCAGGGTCGGCCGTGCGGTAGCGAAGGACGGATTCCTCCATGAGGACGACGTAGCGGTGGCCGCCTTCGTAGAGGAACCGGGAGCGGGCGACGCGGGCTGCGACCGCTTCGGAGACGTCGTTCGGCGTGCCCTGGAAGGTCGTGATCTGCTCCATGAGGGCCGTCGCGAATGCCGGCGTCTGGAAGAAGCCCGGCGGCACGTTGGAGACGTACGTCCGGCAGATGCGGGTCTGTTCGTGGAGGGCGTACCAGCCCTCCTGGACCTTGCGCATGCCGGTGCGGTGCAGCCGTCGCCACTCCAGATACATGGAGTCGACGGCGCGGGCGGTGGCGATCAGGTCGTCGGCCTGGTCGTCGGCGCCGCATGCCGCGCACCAGGTGCGGATGTCGGTGTCCGAGGGCGCGGCGTCGCCCTTTTGGATGCGGGTGGTCTTGGCGGGGTGCCAGCCGCACCGGGCGGAGAGTTCCTTCCTGGTGAGGCCGGCGTCCTTGCGCAGGTGCTGCAACCGCACGGCGAGCGCCTCACGGGCGCCTTGGGCGCTGGACGATGGAGAGGCGGTCATGGGGCAGCTCAGAGGCCTAGACGGTTAACTTCTCGTGCGGGATGCCGCGTTCCCAGACCTTCTCGAACGCGGTGGCGCACAGCGCGGCCGCGGCCGGGTCGTCGGTGCGTTCTTTCCCGCCGTCCGGCGCCCAGTCGCCGGTGCCGGTGAAGTGGTGGAACTGCACGATGCGTCCGTCCAGGAGCCAGAAGTCGTTGCCGGGCAGCGGGATGTCGCTCGCCTGGCGGCGGGGCAGCCAGCGCACGTCCTCCCCGGCCTGGAGGTTGAGCGGGGTGATGGCGTGCTCGTAGCGGATGTAGTCGGTGACCGGCTCGGACACGATCCGCGCGCGGCGGATCACCACGCCTCGGGCGACCGCATCCTGAACGAGCGGCATCCACTGCGGCCAGAACGAGCGGGCCGGATCCAGATTCGGGACGCCGGTGCGCAGGAAGGCCTTGAAGTCGTCGGCTTCGTCGCCCACGGCGTAGACGTCGCGCATCTCCAGATGGACAGCGGTGTGCCGGGTGGCCGCGAGGAGGTCAGCGAACGTCGCGCTGTTCAGCAGCTCGTTCCGCCGCATCGCACGCCTCCCTCAAAATCGGCACCGTGCGGGCCGGAATCCGGATCACCCGCTCATGCGCGGGGATCCCCGTCGTATGGCCTGCCACCCACTGAGTGGAGCCGACCTGGGACTTGAGGAACGCGTCGGCCTCATCCCCCTGGAGGACCAGGTCCGCGCTCTCCTCCTCCACCCACACTGTCGGCGATCCTCGCCCCCGGTGTTCGGGGCGATCCCGACGAACCGTAACGTCATGGCACTCTCCCTGCGACGTGGTTGCGCAGCGCGCACCGACCGTCCCGCAGTCCGAAGAGCCGGTCAAGAGGACCGAGAACGCCGGAGGCTAGCCCGCGGGCCGGGGTGCGGGCCAGCCCTCCCAGGTCAGTTCCTGCCGGTCCAGGTCCATAAGGGCTCGGTTCCTTCTCCGGGCGAGCTGGTCACCGGCGCGGCGCACCCGGACGCCTCTACGGGGGCGAGAGCGTGTGCGTGCGCTTGGTCGAGCAGGTGTCGCAATCTTGAGGTGGTGGGTGCGATGGCGGTGGCGAGCAGTGCCGGGCCGCCTGCCAGTGGCGCGATGACGGCGCATCCGTCCTGGGTGCCTTCGCCACCGAGCAGGACGGGGTCTCGTCGGACGTCGAGGCGCGGGTCCACGATGAGGAGTTGACCGACGGCGCGGTGTCCGTTGAGGACGGCCGGGCCGTCCCAGCCGGGTTCTGGGGCCCCATAGGCGGTGTGCTGGTCGAGTAGTGGGCGTCCGGCGCGGTGGACCAGGATGCGGGTGACGAGGTGGCCGGGTTCCTCGTCGGCCCGGCCCAGGAGCTGTTCTTCTCGCAGTGTCAGGCGTGAGGTGGCGGCGAGTTCGACGGTGTAGGTCTGGCGCAGGTTGCTGCCGGCGGCGCTGATCAGGGGCTGTGGCAGCCAGCGCAGACGGGCGTGCTCCCCTGCAGTGAGGCGCACGTCGTAGGTGGCCGCGTCGGTGGTGGGGCCGCGCAGGGCCAGTGTGGCGGCGGCCGTGGTGACCTCCAGCTCGGCCCGGTCCTCGGCGGTGACGTCGAGGGCGAGCCGGTCGCCGCCCAACGGGGCGCTCATCGCGCTGATGATCCCCACTGTGGCGGCGTTGCCGTGGGTGCGCAGGCGCCGCAGGTGGAAGGGGCCGTCGCTGTGCAGTTGCGGGAGGCTGGTGACGCGTCCGTTGTGCGCGGCGCGGATGCGGGCCGTGGCATGTACACCGTCGGGGTGTCCGGCAGGCTGCTGGGTTCCGGCTGGGGCAAGGCCGGGGCCGGACGTGGTTTGAGGTGCGGCGAGTTGCGTGGAGGGGCTCATGCGGCTTCCCCAGTGCGCCACTGGGTGAGGTGGCCGGTGACCCAGTCGGCGACGTCGCGGATGCCGTCGTCGGTGGTGAGGCTGGTGAAGAAGACGGGGAGGTCGCCGCGCTGTCGTTTCGCGTCGATGGCCATGGTGTCCAGGTCGGCGCCCACGTGCGGGGCCAGGTCGGTCTTGTTGATGATGAGGAGGTCGGCGCTGGTGATGCCGGGGCCGCCCTTGCGGGGGATGTCGTCGCCGCTGGCCACGTCGATGACGAAGATCTGCACGTCGGCCAGGCCCTTGGAGAAGGTTGCGGTCAGGTTGTCGCCACCGGACTCGATGAGCACCAGGTCCAGGGGGTGGAGGGTTGCTTCCAGGTGCTCGACGGCTTCCAGGTTGGCGGAGATGTCGTCGCGGATCGCGGTGTGGGGGCAGGCGCCGGTCTCCACAGCGGTGATCCGCTCGGGCGGCAGGACGGCTTCGCGCCGCAGGAATTCGGCGTCCTCGCGGGTGTAGATGTCGTTGGTGACCACCGCGATGGGCCAGCGGTTGCGCAGGGTGCGGCACAGCGCCGCCACGGTCGCGGTCTTCCCGGAACCGACGGGGCCGCCCAAGCCGACGCGCAGCGCGCGGCGGCTGCCGTCGGGCCGGGTCCCCGAGACGCTGGAGGTGTGCTCGTGAGGCAGGGGGTGGTCGAGGTGCATGGCAACTCCGTCGAATGGCTCAGGTGTGGTTGTTGCTCGTCAGGAGGCGAAGAGGCGGGCGGTCCAGGCGGCGTGCTGCTCTGCGGTGATGTCCAGCAGGGGTGAGGAAGCCGACGGCAGGGCGTCGAGGCCCTCGGTCACAGTACTGGCTGCGGCGTCGGCGGCGGCCTGTGCGACGTGGTCGGTTTCGGGGCCGAGTCGGGCCAGCAGGCCGGAGGCGTCGAGCGGGTCGAGGCTGAGCAGGCGCACCGCCGCGGTGGCCGGGCCGCCGATGCTCTCGTAGGCGACGGCGTAGGCGGCGTCCAGCGGGGTGAGCCCGGCGGCCCGGGCGGCTAGGCCCAGGACGATGGGTTGGTGGGCGCCCTGGGGACACGCGGCGGCCAGGTGGTCGAGTGCGTCGGAGGGGAAGGTGGCGCGGGCCGCGCGTATCATCTGCCGGCCGAGCCTGCGGGCGACGGCGCGGAGGGCTGGGGCGGGGGTCCGTGCGTCGGCGGCGTCGTCGAGCAGCAGTGGGTCGTATCCGGCGGCGGCTGCGGCGGCGAGGCCTGCCGTGGCCAGGCCGGCGGTGTGCAGGCGCCCGCGGCAGAACGCCTCCAGGCTGTCGGTGTCGTGGACGGCCTTGTGGGCGACGGCGGCTTCGACGCCGCCGGAGTGGGCGTGCCCGCCGGCGGGGAAGCGACCGTCGGCCAACAGGAGCAGGGCTGCGCGGCTCATGGGCGAGCGGCTGCCTTTCACAGGGTCGGATGGCATTGCGGGGGTCTGGGCGGTCGCCGGGCCCCGACCGTGGCGGCGGGGCCGGCGGCCCAGGCGGGTGGCGGTTCAGAAGAGGAAGTACCGCTGTGCCAGGGGGACTTCGGTGACGTAGGAGCGCGGCACCGTGACGCCGTTGAGTTCGGTACGGGCGTCGCTGGTGGTCGCGCCGCCGATGGTGACCTCGAAGCTGTTGTGATCGACCTCGAGGCTGTGGGGAACGGTGTCGTTCAGCTTCATGTCGGCCTTGGTGACCTGACGGGTGCTGGTGATGTCCACGAAGTCCTTGTCGAGGCCTAGACCCGGATTGCTGCTGGTGCCGTCACCGTTCAGTTTGCCGGCCACGCCGGGAGCCACGAAGTTCACCGAGTTGCGTCCCGGGGAGCGGCCGGTGGAGCCCCATACCGCCCGGGGCAGGTAGGGCTGTGGCGTGGTGATCGACGCGTTGGCGTCGCCGACCTGCGCGTAGGCGAGCTGGCCGCCCTTGAGGAGCATGTGCGGTTTGACGCCGAAGAACTTCGGCTCCCACAGCACCAGGTCGGCGAGCTTCCCGGTCTCCACGGAGCCGGTGTGGCGGTCGATGCCGTGTGTGATCGCGGGGTTGATCGTGTACTTGGCGACGTACCTGCGGGCGCGGACGTTGTCGTTGGGCTGCAGCTGCTGGTCGTTGAAGGCGTGGTCCGTGTCGTCGGTGATCGTGCGGACCTTCGCGGCTTCGAGGTCCTCCTTCAGTGCCCCGTAGCGGCACTTCATGACGTGCGCGGTCTGCCAGGTACGCATGATCATCTCGCCGATGCGGCCCATCGCCTGGGCGTCGGAGGACATCATCGAGATGGCGCCCATGTCGTGGAGGAGGTCCTCCGCCGCCATCGTGGACGGCCGGATCCGGGAGTCGGCGAAGGCCCTGTCGGCCGGGATCTCCGGGTTCAGGTGATGGCACACGATCATCATGTCGACGTGCTCCTTGACGGTGTTGACCGTCAACGGGCGGGTCGGGTTGGTCGAAGCCGGCAGGACGTTGGGGTCCTTGACCAGCTCGATCATGTCGGGCGCGTGACCGCCGCCCGCGCCCTCGACGTGGAAGATGTGGACGGAGCGCGCCTTCTTCGCCGTGAACTTTCCGACTGCGTCCCTGGCGTCGCCGGTGAAGGCTGCCCGTGTGCTCTCCAAGAACCCGGACTCGTTCAGTGAGTCGGCGTGCAGAGCGAGTTGGACGCCGCGCTCTTCGCAGATGTCCAGGGCCCGGTCGATCACCGCGGGCGTGGCACCCCAGTCCTCGTGGACCTTGAAGCCGCAGACACCGGCGTCCACCTGCGCGTTGAGCTCGTGCTTGTTCACCGTGCTGCCCTTGCCGAGCAGGCCGATGTTGACGGGGAACTCATCCAGGGCCTCGAAGAGCCGCCTGATGTGCCATGCGCCCGGGGTCACGGTGGTGGCCGTGCTTCCCTCGGCCGGTCCCGTGCCGCCTCCGATGAGGGTGGTCACGCCCGAGGCCAGGGCCTCGTGGATCTCCTCGGGGCAGATGAAGTGGACATGGGTGTCCACGCCGCCCGCGGTGAGGATCCGCCCGTTGCCGGAGATGACCTCGGTACTCGGCCCGACGACGAAACTCGCCGGCGTCACCGGAATGGGCACAGCGTTGCCGGCAGTCGTACGGTCCGGCATCTCGAACCGGTTGCTCGGGATCGGGTCCATCGTCTCGGGGTTGTACGCCTTGCCGATGGCCGCGATCCTGCCGTCGCGGATACCGATGTCGGCCTTGACCACGCCCCACCAGTCGAGGATCAGCGCGCCGGTGACGACGGTGTCCACGGGCCTGTGGTCCGTGGCGTCGCCTTTGCTGTTCCGCCCGTCCCTGGCAAGGTGCGACATCCCCATCGACTCGCGGATCACCTTGCCGCCGCCGAAGATCATCTCATTGCCGCTGTATGACGGGCCGCCGCTCCAGTCGGCCTCGATCTCCAGCGTGAGGTCGGTGTCGGCGAGCCGGACCCGGTCCCGCGTGGTCGGCCCGTACAGCGCGGTGTAATCCGCCCGCGTCAGCTCATTGCTCGGCTTCGGCCGGCCCTTCCCACGCTCCGGCGCCTGGCCAGAGCCTCGTCCCTGCGGATTGCTCATCGGACGATCCCTTCGCGCAGTCCCTGGATCTTGGCGAGGTCGCTGGTGTTGCTGCCGCCGGCCGTGACCTCGCCCTGGATCTGCACCAATTCCACGCAGCACTCGTCGCCGGGTTCGAACCTCACGGACGTGCCCGCGGCGATGTTGAGCCGCCGGCCCCTCGCCGCGTCGCAGTTCCAGAGACTGCGGTTCTGGGGGACCGTCTGACCGGCGGGGACCTCGACGCTGACGACTTTCAGTCCCGGGTTGACCTCGGCGAAGTGATAGTGGGAGCCGACCTGAACGGGACGGTCGGACTCGTTCTTCACCCTGATCTTCGTCTTGCCCGGCCCCGGCAAGGTGGTGGCGTCCGCCTGCAGGCTGACGCCCTGCGGGTCCCCGTCGAGGTGCACGTTGAAGCAGATCGCGTCGTACCGGGAGACTGTGTCGTCGTCCTCGTCGCAGCTTGCGGAGGAGTTGCCGCTGTCGTCGCAGTCGACCGGGGAGCCTGGCTTGCGGGGCGGCTGGGGGTGCTCGACCTTACCCGGGTAGACCTCGGGCTCCTGCGTAGCCTCCGGGATGGGGTCGTGGATGGTGACCAGCTTGGTGCCGTCCGGGAAGGTCGCCTCCACCTGGACGTTTTTGGTCATCTCCGGGACGCCGTCCATCACGTCGTCACGGGTGAGCACCTGCCGGCCCGAGTCCATGATGTCGCTGACCCTCTTCCCGTCGCGCGCCGCCTCGAAGACGTGCACAGTCAGCAGGGCCATCGTCTCGGGGTAGTTCAGACGCAGCCCCCGGTCGCGGCGCTTGACGGCCACGTCAGCCGCGACGTGGATCAGCAAGCGCTCCTGCTCATGCGGAGTCAAATGCACGATGACTCGTTTCTGTTGTGCGGATCGTGCGTGCGGCCGGCCGGACATGCCCAGGACGCGGACAACGCTCCCCGGACGGCAACGGACGCTCTACGAGCATCAGCGGGACAAGAACGGCGAAACGACCGAACGGGGGCTGGCCCACACCATTTGATGAATTCACAGAGCACGCGGTTTCACCCCGCCAGGCAGGAGAACCGGCAGGAGGCCTCTTGCTCCAGGCGCTCGCGCTGCCCGTCGAGCAGCCTGGCCCAGACCGTGTGATAACGCTGCTTGGCCAGCCACCTGCCAAGGGCCAATCCCGTACACCTGACGGCGTGACGGCGGGGGCGTCGGCGTCGTTGGACGGAGCGCCCCCGAGGACGTCATGGCTGACCCCTCGGGGCCCGTCGCCTACGGAACGGAACGGGGGCCACTGCCCCACTGCTGCCCGGCTCACCATCCGAGCGGCTCGTCTGCCGGGCGACGCGCCCGCCTTCGCGCGAGGACACCCGGGGCGGCGCCCGATCCCCTCGCCTCCGCCGTCCTCGCAGCAGCGGCACCGGACCGCATGGGCACCTACGACCGCTGAGCCCGCAGCGGAATGCGCACCCTCGGCATCATCCTCAGCCACGCACCCGGACGCTGCTGCACAGAAGCGATCGACCGGCTCCTGGCCCAGGCCCCAGGGCCCAGGCCCCAGGCCCCAGGCCCCAGGCCCCAGGCCCCAGGCCCCAGGCCCCAGGGCCCAGGGCCCATCAGCAACTGGACCGCCCGCTACATCGACACCCCTCTGTAGGGCTCAACCACCCCGCCAACACCACAACCAGCACATACCAACACTCAATGAACCCGAACAGCGTGCAAGGAAACTGACCACTCCTGACAAAGCGACAGCTCAGGACACCGCCCAAGCTCCCACTCCTCCACCACCGAGCCCGGTCCGAAGCCCTCACTACCAGCAGCGCCAAAGTGATCAGCCCAGGCCAACCCACCCCCACTGATCAGAAATACCGCTCGTGGACACCGCCCTCGCTGAACTCGGTGTCGACTGGGCGGGCACAGCACCGAAGCAGTCAACCCAGTCCGCTCCGGCTCCGACGGACGACAGCCAGGCGCAGCCCAGGCTGCCGAAGGTGTCCCCTACTCCGACACGCTGATCGAGCCGTACGGACCGCCCCTCCGAACGGGACGACTACTGAGATGACCTCCGGCCGCTCCCCCACCGGACCCCGGGCCTGTCGAGGCCCGGGGTCCGGTGCTGTGTCCCGGCTGGCGGCTATCGCCCTGCGTCCCAACCGGTGAGCTGTTGGCGGTAGTCGGAGTTGAGCCGGACGATCTGGATGTCCCCGTCAGGGGTCAGGACGCAAGGCTGGTGCGCTCCCATGTCGGCCAACAGATCTGCGACGAGGGCGTAGGCCGCGACCACGGCCTCCCGCTTGTCGGTGACGATGGCGCCAAGGTCCACCGTGGTCTGTGCCGGGCTTTCCGGGAGCGGCGCAAGCGTGCCGTCCCTCGGGTAGGCGTCTTCTGACGCAACCAGGCGCACCGGCCCGTCGCCGCCGTCGAAGCGGTGGAGCGTAGCGGACAGCACCAGGTCACCGACCGCTCCAGTCTCCGCCGCCCAGGCTGCCGCAGCCTGAACCAGAGCCACGAGATCGAGTTCGAGCCCATGGTGATACAGCCGCTTGGGGCCGTCGTCGTTGTAGTGGTCGCTCTGAAGGTTGATGGGCAGTGCCGCGTAGAAGCTGCCGTCTTGGTGGAGCTGGCCGGTTGTTTTGCCCTCGAAGCGGGCTTGGCGGCGTCCGACCAGCGCGGTGCCTTCCGGCATCGCGCTGATGGTCACTCCTTCACAGGCGAGCGTGCGGAAGCGGGCGAAGGCTGCGTCTCGGTCCGCCCGTGTGGCCAGGGGGTAGGTGCCCCGGGCGGCCGGGACTTCGGCCAGGCTGACCCAGGCGGGAGAGTAGGTCGCCCTGGGACTGCCGCCGTGCTCGGTGCTGGTCAGGTAGGTCGACAAGTAGCCAAAGCCTGTGTCGGCGACCTGCTTCAGGCGGTCGACGTCGTCGGAGGCGGCCTGGAAACGGTCACGGTAGCGCTGGGCGATCTCGGATTCGGCGAGAGTGCGGGTCGTGGTGCCGTGCCGGACGTGGACCCGGAAGTGGTAGTCGTTGCCCGGGGCCGCGACGGCGTGCGGAGCCTGGGTGCTTCGGGGCACGGTGAGCAGCCAGTAGATCTTGCCTTCGTGGGCTACGGACCTCACGGCCCGTACGCCGACGTGGGGAACGACGGGCTGGATCCAGTTTGCGAGCACCGAGCGGATCCACTCTTCACCGCGGCCCTGGACCGGGTCGAAGGGGGCCAGGTCGTGGGCGTGGTCCTGCTTGCCGTCGTCGACGCCGATGACGACCATGCCGCCGGCGGTGTTGGCCATGGCGGACACGTCCTTGGCGAGTTCCTTCTTGATGGCGGACACGTCCTTGGCGAGTTCCTTCTTGTCCGCGTCGGTGCCCTTGTAGAAGTCCTTCTTCCAGTCGAGGTCGACACTCTCGGGGATGTGGTTCTCGACCGCACGCTGCAGATCGTCCTCGGTGAGGTCGTCGGGGTGTCGTCCCAGGGCGGCAGTGAGTCGTGCGGGCAGTGCCATCGGTACTCCAGTGTGTTCACCACATGCTGCTGACGATCGTCAGCCAGTCCACGACGGCATGGCCACGCTGGAGGGACGCCTGGAACGCCGCACGGTGCGCAGGAAGACCCGCAGAAGGTCACGACGGGTGGCGATGCCGATCAGGCGGTCCTCCTCGTCAACCACGGGCAGTCGTTCGATGTGGTGGCTTTCCATCACCCGTGCGGCGTCCGCGACGCGTTGCTCCGGGTGAACGGTGATGGCGGGTGTCGACATCAGCTGCCCGGCGGTCATGGCACGGGCCTTGGCTACCGCGACCCGCGTCCGCTGGGTCCACCTCGATGCGAACGACTCCGCCGACAGCGGTCTCCTACAGGGCGCACTCGGCACGCAGGACGCGCGTGAGCGTCTCCCCATGCGTGACTTCACCGCGCAGCGGCATCCCGAGTGGCTACCCGCCCAGGAATTCGAGACCGCCCCCGTCATCGCCCTGCTGACGACTACGCACGACCGCCGTACCGACTGGCTGCGCGCCGGACAGGCACGTGAACACGTGCTGTTGGTGGCCACGGCGCACAGCCTGCGCACGTCCCTGCTGCACCAGCCGATGGAATGGCCCGACGTGCGCCGCGAACTGAGCCCCGCCTCGGAGCACTCCGGGCACTCGCAGATGCAGATCCGTCTCGGCTATGGTCCGGAAGGCCCCGCCACCCCGCGGCGCGCCCCACAGACGGTCCTCACCCAGGAGCCGCCGGGCCGCCGACCCTGAGCCGGTGAGGCGACGGTTCTCAGATAACGCTTCTCGTCCGGAGCACCCGGATGGCTTGGGGCAGGTGCCAGGTGTATCGCGCCGGCGAGGCGTACACCCCGCAGCGCATTCTGGAAGCGCGCTCCGTGCCCAGCCCGCCGATCGAGCATTTGCGGCCTGGTCCCGCTGGACGCCGGGGTGGTCACATGCCTCCTCAGGCTGCCCGCTCAAAGAGGCACCAGTCCGAAGTCCCCTGTACGCGAATGTGACGAGTACCCGGCCCTCTTGCCGGAGATCCCCGGACACGATCACCTAGTAGGACTCCGTTAGGTTGTTCTGTCTCTTGGGTCTGGGCTGGTGGTGGATGTTCTGGGCAGGGGGCGGTGGCAGGTGGTGCAGGTGCCGGT
>NZ_JBVIPA010000045.1:12316-60912 GCF_055578365.1 Streptomyces sp. NPDC033131 | reverse complement strand
AGGTTGTTCGAGCGTGGGGGAGGAGCCACGTGGGCGTTTCGGCAACGCGGCGAGGTGCGGTGCCAGACCACGCGACCCGGACGGGCATAGTGCAAGGACCCCTAAGCCGCCACCAGCAGGACCCGATCCTCCAGCGGCATTGACCGCGGCCGGCCCCTGCGGACCGGGTCAGCTTCCTCACGCCGCAGCGCGGTGATCAGCTTGCCGAGCCGCCGCGGGCTCAGCCCGGTGAACGGGGCTGTCCAGGACGACTCCGACGCCGTGATCACACCACTCACACAGCAGTTACGGGACAACCTCTATGACCGCAGCGCCTCGTGAGCGAACTCCAGGAACGCCCGAGCGCGGCGCGTCGGGCGGGCCTTTTGTGCTCGGGCGAGGACGACGTCTACGGTGCGCACGTCGTCGAGGATCTCCCGTTGCACGACTGGTGGGCCGGCGTAGGTGGTGGGCGAGGGCGGCCGCTGGAGCAGCATGGAGTAGCCGGCGCCACTCGCGACCAGTGAGCGCACGGACTCGAAGCTGACGGTCGTGAACCTCACCTCGGGATCCACGCCAGCGGTCTCCAACACCTCGCGGACCAGCGTCGCGCTCGCGGGCACGTCCAGCATCACCATCGGCTGATGTCGCAGCTGGGAGAGCGCGATCGGGCCGGCGTCGGCCGCGAGCCGATGATCGGCCGGAAGAAGGACGTAGGGGCGCAGCGAGTACAGGAGGCGGGTCGTGACGGTGGGGGCGATGCCGAGGTCGTACATGAAAGCCACCTCGCACGTTCCGTCGAGCAACCGCTGCTGCAGCTCGCCGACCGAGCCCTCGAAGAGCTCGACATCGACGGATGGGTACCGGCGCGGAAACAAGCTCAGGACCCTGGGGAGGAGAAACGGTGTCAGGGCCGGGTAGCAGCCGAGCACAAGGGTCCCGTCCACCGAGTGGCCGAGGCTCTGCGCAATGGATTGCACCTCCGCGGCATGGGCGAGCAGATTGCGGGCCTCCGGCAGGATGCGCTGCGCGGCTTCCGTCAGCGTCACTCCCCGTGCTTTCCGGCGCATGAAGAGTTGTACTCCCACCACGCGCTCCAGGTCGGCGATGGCCAAGGAGACGGCCGACTGCGACACCCGAAGTCGCTCGGCCGCAGCGGCCATCGTTCCGAGCTCGGCGACTGCGACGAGGTACTCCAACTGACGCAGCGTCAGTCGCGATACGACTCCGACCATGTCGCGAATATAGGCCATACGTGAGTTTTTCTCATCACAGCGTTGATTAACCTCTTCTTTATGGAAGCTCGCGTGGCTTGGACAGTGGGGGCGCCGGACGGGCACAGAGCGAGGAGAACGCCAGATCGTCTACTTCCACCGCGGCGCCGGTGACACCGACGACATGCCATGTATACGTCCGGGCCGATCACCTTCCGCGGCTTCCGCCGATCGGCGGCGACGAGGGCGAGATGCTCGACTGCACCGCCGCTCCACGCCACGACCGGAGCCGGCTGGGGTGCCAGCTCGCCGTCACGGCGGAACTGGCGGAGATTCACGTCGACATACCCGATTGCCAGGTCTGATCGTGCACTACGCGCCCCCACCTCGGCTTCGGCAGCGGCGTGCATCTGTGCGCAGGTCACTGGGCCGCGCGAATCTCGATCGGTGAGATTGCCGTGCCGCTGCTCTACGAAGCCCTCCCGGGCCTCCGAACAGATGCCCGACGGAGCGAGAGCTGGAACGGGTGGGTGACCCGCGGCCATACGACCCTCCCGGTCACCTGGGACGAAGGATGACGCACCGTCCGACACCGGCGGCGTGATCGATGCAGTTCAGGGCACTCCATACGGAGCTCCCGGCGGCGTCTGCACCTAGCTCGACGACCACGGCCTCGGACGGTCGCGCGGCGGGCTGCCCACCAAGCTGCACCTGGCCGTGGAGCAGGGCCGAAAACCTCTGTCGCTGCTGGTCACCGCCGGGGCAGCGGCACGCCGGCCCGCGGTCCCTGCCGGTCCTGGAAGGCATCCGGGTGCCCCGCATCGGCCCGGGCCGGCCACGGACCAAGCCGGACGAGGTCCGCACGGACAGGGCCTACGGCTCCCGCGCGAACCGGGCCTACCGGCGCAGACGCGGGATGGGCTGCACCCGGAGAATGCCGACCAGGTCCGCAACCGCACAACCGCATGAAACTCGGACCCGCGGCGGTCGCCCGACCAACCCTGCTACCCCACCCGTTCTTGCGGCTGTCCTCGCGAACCCACAGCAGTTCGATGCCGCAGAGGGCAGCCCCAAGTCCACGCGGCCAGCCCGCCGACCAGTTCAGCCGAGTTCTTCGGTCAATCGGTCGTTGAGGTCGGTGTCGCGCTCGCCGATGATCAGAGTCGGGCCGGAGTTGTGGTCAGTCCTCACGGCGCGGAGTATGTCAGTCCGTCCGGCTCCACAGCACCCGATTACTCAGGATCCACCTTCGCAACAGACCCTGGACTGGTCTAGAACTAGCCAGCCCAACTCCTGCGCTCGAGCGTGCTCTGGTCATCGAGCGTCGCGCCGATCATGCGAGCCGCCTCGCGAACCCTCGGCAGTACTGTCTGCTCCGAAAACCGCCGGGTGTAGCAGCTGACGCCGAGGGCAGCAACCACGATGTCGTGCTCAACGACGGGTACGGCGAGGCCATCGCGCCCCAGCTGGATCTCTTGGCGCACGACCGCGTATCCGGCCTTCCGGGCCTTCTCGCATTCACGCAAGACCGCGCCGGGCAGGAAGGTTGTGTAAGGCGTCAAAGGGTCCAGTCCGGACGTCAGTAGGTCGACGGCCTCGGACGGCGGCATGGCTGCCAGAAGGACCCGGCCGATCGCCGTCGCATGGTAAGGGAGGCGACCTGCAAGTCGTGCCTTGATTCGGCCCGCGCCTGACCCGGCAATGAGATCAAGTACAACGACGGCGGTTCCACCGGGGACAGCGAGTATGGCATGGCCGCCGGTCGCCGAGCTCAGGTCGTGCATGATCGGCAGGGCCGCCTCTCGCAGCCGCCGGGCCCGGCCGGCCAGCGCGGCGCGCTCCCACAGCCGCAGACCGATGCCGTAGTACCCACGCTGGTCCTGCTCGAGCGCGCCGACCTCGACGAGTTCGCGTAGCAGGCGCAGCGTTGTCGACATCGGCAACCCGGTGCGCGCCTGGACCCCGGTCAGGTTGAGCGTTGTATGCAGATCATCAAATGCTTCGAGGACCGCGAAGAGCTTGCTCGTAACCGATCGCCCCGGCTCCTGCCGCTTACCGGTCATGGATCCCCCGATTTCGGGACGCGGTGGAACAGCCTGCCTGACCGCCACCGATGGAGGATACGGCGGGCGCGGGAGGAATGACGTCGTGCGTCTGCGATCGCCGACGCGCGGTTTGGACTCGTAACGTTGCCGTTACTTCTGATCTATATCGTACAAGCCGTTCAGCGCCGCGTCATCACGGACTTCACTAGAATCAGACCCGCAGTGGAGGTCACCGCCCAGAGCGAATCTCTGCCTGCCCCTTCTGATCCCCGCCTGCCGTGCCGCCTCCGAGCGGGCCCATCCGCAGGGACGGCCAGCAGCGTGATGACCGGAATCCGAGCCGCGCTTGCATGCGGCAGCTTGGTGCGGCGGCCTCGTCCGGGCTGGGTGAGGAAGCCTTGGCGGGTGAGGCGTCCGAGCCGGCTACGGGTGATGTTGACGGTCGCTTCGCCAGTGGGCATGCCGACGAGTTCTTGACCGTCGCTCCCGGCCGCGACTCGTACAACGCGACCGCGACCGCCTTGAACTCCGGCGGGTAGTGCTTCATCACCATCGGTGCGGGACTCCACCAAGACCATCAAGGTCCGAGTGTCTCTGGTGTCCAACATCCAAGGCCAAGCCCCCGCTACGAGCTCAGAGCTGACCTCGACCAGGGACTGCTGGAACTGGCGGCCAGCATAATCCGCCTCGACCCGCTCCGGAGATCATTCTGAAACGATCAGGTAGGGGTTCGGAACTCACGCGGTTCCGTCACGTCGAGTGTTCTGCGAGCTCGCCTCGATCCGTGGCGGACATGATGGGGCCCGATCGTCGGGTTCTTCCGACGATCGGGCCCCATGTGGGCCGTTACGTGCTGCTCCTGACGGACGGTTCGCCGATCGCTCTCCGCGAGATGTACCGGCATGCCTGCGGTGAGCCGATCAGACGAATTCGGCGACGGCCATCCCGACGAGCCATTCGGTAACGGGTTCATATGCGCGTACCTCAACCGGACTGTCCTCGGAGAGGCCGGCCAGCGTCAGCCAGCTTCGTATCTCATGCGCACCGTTGCCGGCCTCTTCGATGTCGTCGTCGGAGAGGCGGAAGATCTCCTCGAACTCCTTGCGCTTGAAACGGTCCAGGAACCATAGATCGAACTCCGAGTTGATCTCGCCGGAGCGGCTGTGGCCCACCCAGTGCGACAAACCGCCGGTCGCCACGACGGCCACACGCTCGACAGCGGTCGAAGCCTCGATTGCCTTGCGGAGCGCCACTCCGAAGTCGAAACACCTCCGCAGCGTCGGCATCGGACTCACCGCACAGTTCTGCAGTATGGGGACAAGCGGAAGCCCCATGCCCGGACTGAGTTTCGCATAGACACTGATAACGCCGTGGTCGAGCCTGAGCTGCTCGGAGAACGCGACATCGAAGTCGGAGACCAGCGACTCCGTCAGCTGCCGGCCGAGGGCGGGTGATCCGGGCACGGTTCCCGGTTCGAGGCCGAGCCACCGCTCCACGGGCGCGATGTGTTCCGGCCCGAGCCCCACACACAACTGCGGCATGTTTTCCAGGAAGAAGTTGGTGAAGTGCTCGTTGGAGACCACCACCATCGCCTCGGCCCCCGTGTCGCGGATACGCCCGCCGACCGAGTCGAGCGCATTCATGAACCGAGTCCTCTTACCCTGATTCGCCTGGTCGGCTTCGGCCAGCATCATCGGGGCGTGCGATGCGCAGACCCGCGCGACTATGGACGCCATGGGAGGGACCTTTCCGGGGAGGCAGCCGTCTCGCGGCTGCTCTTGAACACATTCCGGTAGTCCTCACGCCGGACACCGTTCTCGCGAGCGAACCCACTCGCCAGTACCCGATGGACACCGAGTTCGACGAGTGCCACGAGATCGCAGTCGCGCAGCGCCGCTGTTTCCTCCGGCGAAAGGTCGTGTGCCATGTCCAAGCGGTCGGCCTGCAAGCCGTTCTCACGGGCTCTCAGGAAGTCGAAAATGGCCCGTTGCAGGGTGTAGGCCGTCACCGGATCACCTTGGAATGCCGCGTCGTCGGGTCGGTCTGGGCCGTCTTGAGGAGGATGTCGACAAGCAGGTCCGGTTCGTCGACCATGACGTCATGGCCTCCCGGGACTTCGTGCCGGGTCCAGTCACGGTCACCCGCCAGGCTGTCCCACACCCTGTCGAAGCTGGGCTTGTTATACGACGGCGCCCGTACAAAGGCCTTCACGGGCACTCGGTCGCGCGCTCCGGTGAGCCTGATCGGGGTGAGTGAAGGGCCGACCGGTTGCGGCGTGAGGAGGGAGTCGACCCACTCCCGGTCTGCGGCATCCCGGACCCCGAAGAACGACGCGGGTGGAGCCGGCCGGCCCAGTTGTCCCGTCGCGAGCGCATGGTCGACCGACTTCTTCGCGTCGTTCGCCCCGTGGTCGAGCAGCAGCTCACCGTCCTGCGGGAGGTAGCAGTCCACGTAGACCGACGCGCGAACCGCCGTCGTGCGTTCGAGTACTCCCGACGCCACCCAACCCCCGTAGGAGTGGGAGACCAGGACGACATCGTCGAGGGACTCCCAGCGCAGCACGTTGACGACGTCGGAGATGTGCGTGTCGAGATCGATCTCCCTGCTCAGCAGATGACTGCGTTCGCCCAGACCGGTCAGCGTCGGCGTGAATACACGGTGCCCCAGCGCCGTCAGCCGCTGAGCCACCCTCGACCAGCACCAGCCACCGTGCCAGGCTCCGTGGACCAGGACGAAGGTCGTCGACCCCCTCATGACGCCGACACCCGTCCGATCGGCTCGACCATGGCGAGATGGCGCCGGACGACCGGACTGCGGTGCTGTTCCAAGACCGCCGTCCGTTCGGGGGACTGCTCGAACCGGGCGGAGGCGTTCTCCCAGTCGGGATGACTCAAGGCCCAGATGAATTCGTTGTTGGCGCGGTCGGCCACGGCGAACTCGATCGTGAATCCGTACTTCTCCCGTACTGGGGCGATTGCGTGGAAGAACTTCACCACGTCGTCGATACCGCCCGCCGCGACCTCGTAGCGTCGCAGTTGCATGCTCATCTCGCTCCCTCTGAACGTTGCTGCCTCGCCGCGATCATTGCCAAGGCCCTGCGAACCCACCGTTCGAGCCGTTCGTGACACTGTCGAGTCGCTTTCGCATACTCGTCCGCGGATTGGGCTCCGCCGCCTCGACAGGGCAGCCGGGCACAGGCATCTTGCGCCTCCCGCTCGACAATCTCCAAGGCAGCGTTGCCATTCAATGAACATGCGCGCACGGGCGTCGGCGTAAGTGAGTACGCGGAGGTGAGGCGTCCGTCGTGGGGCGGGACGTCCGCGTGCAGTCGTCTGGCAGCCGTTTCTGGCGAGGGTGTGCCACGCGGTTGAGGCTCATCGGTGGGAAGTGGGTGCCCGCTCGGTCGGGCCGTCGCGTAACGACGGTTGATACGGCTACCGCGCGGCCCATTGGCACGTAGCCGACGCGGGCCCGGAGGATGTCGACGCAGCGGTCGAGGCGGCCAACGCGTTCGTCGACCCGGCCTGGAGCGAGCTCAAGCCTGCGGCTCGGGAAGACATCTGTGGCGGATCGCGGATCTGATCGACCAGCACTTCGACTAAGGGGTCCTTTCACTATGCCCGTCCGGGTCGCGTGGTCTGGCACCGCACCTCGCCGCGTTGCCGAAACGCCCACGTGGCTCCTCCCCCACACTCGAACAACCTCGCGCGGGGGGACCCCCATCGCGGCCGCTCCGGCGCCTTGCGATGCACGGCACCAGACCACGCGACCTGATCGGACGCTCATAGTGAAAGGACCCCTAACTGGCCCGGCTCGAGACGACGGACCAGGGCCAGCCGCTCAGCATCTCGACGACGGCCAACATCGGGTTTCCCGGCCGAGATATTCCGGTACTAAGCGGGCCGGTGCACGAAGATCGAGGACTCCACAGTCCCGGTCTCGATCCCAACACGTGTCGCTCGGAGTCTGCGCCCTCATCACTCCGTGGAATTTCCCTTTCGTGCTCGGTGCCTGGAAGGTCGCGCCCGCCCTGGCCACCGGGAACACGGTCGTCCTCAAGCCGGCGGAGCAGACTCCTCCGAACTCGGTGGGGCTGGTGCGGCTGGCTGGAGGCCGGCATCCCACCGGGCGTGGTCAACGTCCTTACCGGCGGGCGGACGCCGGTCAGGCCCTGGTGCGCCACAGCGGCGTCCGCAAGGCCTCCTTCACCGGCTCCGGCCCGGTGCGGGCCCCGCGCCTGCTCACCGTTGCCGTCGTCGACACCCGGTTAAGGCGCTTGGTGGATGGCTTCGCCGTGCCTTCGCGGACCAGCGAGCCCGATTCTGTTCCGGCTGGACTGGACAGGCACGCTCCACTCGTAGGGCCCGGTGAGCACCACCATGTCACGGTGGCCACCAGCCGGACGCTCGGTTGACCCGCAGCGCCGAGGCATCCGCGACCTGTGCTTCCGTGTTGGGGCCGAACGCCATTCGCGGTAGTGGGCAAGTAGTGCTCGTCGGGCGTCTAGTTGTCATCGCATCGCTAGTGATATATAAAATCATATATGATTTGCTGTGTCCGGGCATGCGAGCGGACGCGCGGTTCCCGCCCGCGTTCCGCGCGCCGCCGATGCAATCGTCGGGCCGCAACGAATCGCCGCCGGTCCTCGCCGCGAGCAGGCCGGTTCTCCTATGAGCAAGGGGTAGCCGATGCTGGATCCCGCACAGATCGAGCGGATCGTCCAGGAACTCCTCGACGCCGACCGCACCCGCGCTGTCGTGCCCCTCCTGACGGCGCGATATCCCGGCATGACGGTGGAGGACGCCTACGCGGTCCAGGCGGCGTGGGCGCGACAACGCGTCACAGCGGGGCGGCGGGTCGTGGGGCGCAAGATCGGCCTGACCTCAAAAGCGATGCAGGCCGCGACCGGCATCACCGAGCCCGACTACGGCGTCATCCTCGACGACATGGTCTTCGAGAACGGAGCCACAGTTCCCTTCGACGCCTACTCGAACGTGCGGATCGAAGTCGAACTGGCATTCATACTCGACCGATCGCTGGAAGGGCCCGGCTGCACGCTCTTCGACGTGCTCGCCGCGACGAAGTACGTCGTGCCGGCCCTTGAAATCCTCAACTCCCACATCGAACTCCAGGGTCGGACGATCGTGGACACGATCAGCGACAACGCCGCGATGGGCGCCATGGTCCTGGGCGGCCGGCCAGTGGGGGTCAGCGAAGTCGACCTCCGCTGGGCAGGGGCGATGCTGTACCGCAATCAGAGTGTCGAGGAGACAGGTCTTGCGGGCGGCGTCCTCAATCATCCCGCGAACGGCGTGGCCTGGCTGGCCAACAAGCTTGCTCGGCACAGCGGGGCCCTTGAGGCCGGCCAGATCGTCCTGGCGGGGTCCTTCACGCGACCGATGTGGGTCGAGCGGGGCGACACCGTCCACGCGGACTACGGAACCTTGGGGGCTGTCACATGCCGCTTCACCTAGATCGCACACTCCGGGACGCGCTCGCAGGGAGCGACCGGCCGCTCGTCGGCATGTGGGTCTGCAGCGGCAGCCCGCTGGTCGCGGAGATCTGCGCCGGCAGCGGCGTGGACTGGCTGCTGGTCGACGCCGAGCACAGCCCGAACGGTCTGGAGTCGCTTCTCGCGCAGTTGCAGGCGATCCACGGCTGTCCGGCGATCCCGCTGGTACGGCCTCCTGTCGCCGACCCCGTCCTGATCAAGCAGTACCTCGATCTCGGCGTACAGAACCTGCTGATACCGATGGTGGACACGCCGGCGCAGGCCGCGGCAGTCGCCAGGGCCGTCGCCTACCCGCCGGCCGGTGTCCGTGGCGTGGGCAGTGCCCTCGCACGCGGTTCCCGTTGGAACCGCGTGGAGGATTACCTGCGCCGGGCCGGCGAGACGCTCTCGGTCTACGTCCAGATCGAGAGCGCCGAAGCCGTCGGCAATGTCGACGCGATCCTGGCCACTACGGGTATTGACGGCATCTTCGTCGGCCCCTCGGATCTGGCCGCGTCGATGGGCCTGCTCGGGCAGCAGGACCATCCGGACGTGGTGGCGGCGGTACTGCACTGCGTCGACGCGGCCGCCCGCGCCGAGGCCGTGGTCGGTCTCAATGCCTTCGCTCCCGCCCTCGCCCGGCGCTACTTGGAGGCGGGTGCGGACTTCGTCTGCGTGGGCGCGGATGTCCAGCTCCTGGCGCGGGGCAGTGAGCGCCTCGCCGCAGAATTCATCCCCCGGCCCGACCCCGAGGAGGTCCCGTGACCAGGATGCAGCGCCCGGGAAAGATCATCGCTGTCCACCTGAACTACGCCTCACGCGTCGCACAGCGCGGCCGGAAGCCGGCCAAGCCGTCGTACTTCCTCAAACCCTCCAGCTCGGTGGCCGCGAGCGGGGACGCGCTGGAGCGGCCGGCCGGCACCGAACTGCTGGCCTATGAGGGGGAGATCGCCCTGGTCATCGGTGAGCGGGTGCGCCGGGTCCCGCCCGATCAGGGCTGGGCCGCCGTGGCCTCGGTGACCGCCGCGAACGACTTCGGGGTCCATGACCTGTGGACGGCCGACAGGGGTTCCAACGTGCGATCCAAGGGGGGTGACGGGTTCACCCCGCTCGGACCGGACCTCATCCCGGCGTCAGGACTCGATCCGGCCGCGCTGCGGTTGCGTACGTGGGTCAACGGGGAGCTCGTCCAGGAGGACACCACAGACGGACTGCTGTTCCCGTTCGGCATCCTGGTAGCGGACCTGTCCCAACTGATGACGCTGGAGCCCGGCGACATCATTCTCACCGGAACTCCGGCGGGCGCCTCCGTGGCCGTTCCCGGCGACGTGGTGGAGGTGGAGGTCGACGCCCCGACCGCACCGGGCACGCCCAGCACCGGGCGGCTCACCACCCGCGTCACCCAGGGGACGGCTCCCTTCCCCGAGTACAGCGCCCAGCCGGAGGTCGACGACACCCAACGGATCAGAGCATGGGGTGACGCCGAGCGCGCCGGTGTCGCGGTCACCACGCCTGCCGTACTCACGGACGACGTGCGTGCCCTGCTTGCCGGGACGGCGGTCGCCACGATCAGCGCCGAGCTGCGCAAGCGTGGCTACCCGAACTCCTCGATCGACGGGGTGCACCCGCTGAAGCCGGGCACGCGGATGGTGGGGCAGGCGCGCACCCTGCGTTTCATCGCACATCGGCCCGACCTGTTCGACCAGTTCGGCAGTGGTCACAACGCCCAGAAGCGAGCCTTCGACTCGCTCCGGCCGGGTGATGTACTTGTGATCGAGGCCCGCGGCGACGCCTCGGCCGGTACGGTCGGCGACGTCCTGGCGCTGCGGGCGAGGACGCTGGGGGCGGCAGGCATCGTCAGCGACGGAGCGGTGCGTGACGCGGTCGCGGTCATGGACATCGGCATACCGGCCTTCGTCCAGGCCGCGCATCCCTCCGTGCTCGGTCGCCGGCACGTGCCGTGGGAGGTTGACACGACCATCACGTGCGGTGGTTCGGCCGTCCAGCCGGGCGACGTGGTCGTCGGTGACGACGACGGCGTGGTCGTCATACCCCGCCACCTGGTCGGGGAAGTGGCCGTCGCCGCCGCCGAGCAGGAGGCACAGGACAGCTGGGTCGCGGAACGGGTCGCCGAGGGGCATCCGGTAGACGGTCTATTCCCTCCGGACGCCACCTGGCGTGCACGCTACGACGCATGGCGAAAGGCGCCGCGATGAGCGAGAGCAAGACCGAAAAGGCCTATCGCTTCATCCGGGCCCGGATCGAGGACGGCCGGTACTCGCCTGGCCATCGGTTGGTCCTCGACCGCATCGCCAAGGAAGTCGGGGTCAGCGCGGTGCCCGTCCGCGAGGCCGTCCGGCTCCTGGAGGCCGAGCAAATGGTCACTTTCGAGCGCAACGTCGGTGCCCAGGTCGCCTTCCTGCACGAGCAGGAATACGCCCACACCATGCAGACACTCGCCCTTGTCGAAGGAGCGGCCACCGCGCTCGCGGCGCCGGCCCTCGACGCCGATCAGATCGCCCGGGCCCGGGCGATCAACGAGCAACTCCGCGAGACCCTCAAGGAGTTCGACCCGGACCGGTTCACCCGGCTCAACACCGAGTTCCACGAGCTGCTGTTCGAGAAATGCCCGAACCCCTACCTGCTCGATCTGGTCCACCGAGGCTGGAAGCGGCTGTCCCTGCTACGCGACTCCGTCTTCGGTTTCGTGCCCGGCCGGGCCCATGACTCGGTCAGGGAGCATGAGGAGCTCCTCTGTCTCCTCGAAACAGACAGTGACCCTCTCACGATCGAGCTCGCCGCCCGCCATCACCGGTCCAACACCCTCGACGCCGTCCTCGCCCATGAGGAGGGGCGTCGGTCAGGCCAGGGGCGCACCCAGTAATCCAGCAGTGTGTCGCTACCCGGCCTGGTCACAGGCCGCCCGGTGCTCGTGTGTCAGCACCGTCCGAGGACCCGTTCCGCGGCACCCACGATTCCGTCGCTGTCGGCCCGGTCGAGGATGGCGGCAATGTGCCCGTGAGGGCGTACGACCCAGCACTCGTCGCGCGAGATGTCCAGCCTCGCGGCGATCTCCGGAGCCAAGAGGTCGTCGAGGTGAAGGAAGCGGTGGAGCATCGGGACGCTCCTGGCGAGCAGACCGGCAAGGCCTTCCTCGTCGTCGAGCGGGTGGGTCGTGAGGACCGACAGTGTTCCGCGGACCAGGCGACGGAGGGTCGTAAGGTCGCCGCTCCCGGGGTCATGGACCCAGGTGTCCCGGATCAGGACACCCGGAACGACGGGCGGTTGCTGCCCCTTGGCGGGCCGCCCGGGATCACTCGTGAGGGGTGACTGATGGTGAGCGGTGAGTCGACGCACCAGAAGGGTTCCGGTCCCACGCTCCTCGGGCTCCAGGCCGAGCTGAACGAAACCGTCAACATGGCGATCCCGGACGGTCACGACATCGTCTACGTCATGCGGTTTCGCGGTCCCGGCCTGCTCGAAATCCGACTGCAGGTCGGCAGCCGACTTCCGGCGTTCTGCACCTCCCTGGGACGCGTGATGCTCGCGCAACTGCCCGCGGAGGAACTCGACGCCTTCCTCGCGACGGCCGATCTCGTCTCCCGGACCGAGCGGACGGTCACCGATCCCGAACAGCTGCGGTCCCTCATCACGAAGATCCGCAGAAGCGGCTACGCCGTGAACGACGGCGAACTCGCCCAGGGCCTGCGCGGCGTGGCCGTCGCCATCCGCTACCCGGACGGCCGCCCGGCCGCCGACGTGAACGCGGCCCTGGCCAGGCCGTTCACCCCGGGAGAAGTACGAGATCGGCTGGCCCCGCGCGCACTGTGTCCGCGGTGGTGACTGCAGGTGTGCGGCCAGCCGGGGAACGCTTCACGTCGTTCGGTCTCTGAGCGGTACGGGCGGGCGTAGGCCCACGCGTCGAGCAGGGTGCGGTCGAAGCATTCGACCTTGCCGCTGGTCTGTGGCCGGTAGGGCCGGGTGCGTGTCTCATAGGACCAATGGGAAGCGATTACGCCCTTTCCCGTAGAAGGTGACATGACCGCAACCGACGTGATCCACTCCACCCGCCAACGCCTCGGCCGCCTCCGTATATACCTCGACACCCGCCTCGGCGGTCCCCTGCCGCCTGCGGAGGTCCAGCGGCAGATGCTGGCCAGGATCGAAGAGTTGGGCTGAGGCTCGGCGTGGACGAACGCGCCATCGGCGGCAAGTACGTCTTCGCGCAGCTCGGCATCTGGCTCGCGTCGACCGAGCGCATCGTGGTCGGTTCCGGCATCGCCAACATGTGGGCACGACCCGGGCGAACCATGCACGGCGCCGCGGCCGTGCTGGCCGACGGCTGTCCCGGGCGTTTCGTGCTCGGCATCGGAACCGGCAAAGCGGATCAGGCGGCCGCGGTCGGCCTGCGTTACGATCGGCCGCTGGCTCAACTGCGCGGCTACCTCGACCAGATGGAGGCGCCGCCCTTGACCATCGCACCGCCTCCGGACGCGCGGTACCCCCGGCTACTGACGGCGGTGGGGCCGAAAGATGCTCGCGCTGGCCGGCGAGCGCGCCGATGGCGCGCTGCCCGCGGCGGTACCGCCCGAACAGATCGCCGCCGCCAGGGAGACCCTCGGTCCGGACAAGCTGCTGATCCATATGCTGGCGACCGTGCCCGACACCGATCGGCAGCGTGCGCGGGACATCGCCCGCACGATCGTGCGGGCCATCATCAAACGCGCCGAATCACAGTACGTGCACAGTCTCGGCCGGCTGGGCTTCACCGAGGAAGAGGTCACAAGCCTGGACGACCGGGTGCTCGATGCTCTGGCCGTCTACGGCGACGAGACCGTGATCGCCAAGCGCGTCAACGAATATCTCGACGCCGGCGCCGACCATGTCGTGATCTCGGCACCGGCCCGAGACCTGGTGGCCGTGACGGACCATTACGCGCGCCTGGCCCCGGCCGTGTTGGGCTCCTGACTGGCATCGGGGGGCGCCAGGCCCGTGGTCCACGCGGAGTCCTACGATCGGCTCCGGGATCTGGCGCTGTCCCCGTCGGACTCGCCGACGTTCATCAGGGACGTACTGGAGGAGCAGGGATCACGAAGTGGACGGCGGCGCACTTCGGCGAGGTCCCGGCGCCTGCCCACATTCGTGGGCAGGCGCCGGGCAGATTCCCCACCTCTGATGTGCGGATGGTCATCGCTGACGTCGGGGACGGTCACGTACCTTCTCGCATTTCAGCAGCTCGCAGTCGTCCCAGAGCACCAAGGACACCTGTCTGCGGTGGCAGCGTGCTTCGTTGCGGGCGGTCGGGGCCCGGTCCGTCGCCGTACCCCGGCTACACTGCGGCGCCCACTGTGGCGGGCGCCGCGGCGGGTGCTGCGGCGCGCGCTGTGGCGCGCTGGTGGGAGAGGACTCCGCCGAAGGCGGCGAGGAAGCTGCTGACCAGCGCGGTGATGGCGAGGTTCGCCGTGTTCTGGTCCGAGGCGGTGGGCATGCCGACGACCAGGTAATTGACCAGGCCGCTCATGACGGCCCCCGGGATGCCGCCGGCGAGTGCGGCCTTCACTGCGGCGGGCAGCCGGCTCGCCCGCGTGGTGTCTGTCGCCTTCCGGGCGGCGAGCACCTGGTGGACGAACAGGGCGGTGAAGCCGGCCAGCAGTCCGGCGACCAGGCCGGTCAACGCGTGGCGGAGGGCGTTGCCACCCTCCCCCGACGGCATTCCGATGAGGGGCCCGCCCACCAGGCTTGCCACGATCGTGCACACCGCCGCGCAGGCCAGCGCATAGGTGGCGGCGACCTGCGCGGGGCTGAGCCGACGCTTTGTCCCAGGAGCGGGCTCCAGACCGAGGAGGCGGTCGAGGGACACGGGGCCAGGGCCGGTCGACATCACCATGAAGAGCGCAGCGATGAGCAGGATGTGGAACTCGTACCCGGCGCCCAGGGCCTGGACCTGGCTCCCGTCGTGCGGGGTCATGAAGCCGGTCAAACGGGCGACCATGGCGATGGCCATCCCGATCTGGAAGGTCATCACGATGGCTACGGCGCGCGAGAACAGACCCACGATAAGCGCCAGGCCGGCGAGGGGTTCACCCACGATGACCATCCAGCCCAGTGGCCCGGGTGCGGCGAAGCCGAGGTAGTCGCGCATTATCACCAGGAATGCCTGGGGGTCGACGAGCTTGTCCAGGCCATGGGCGAGGATGATCACTCCGGCGGCCAGGCGGGCGACGAGGGAAGCTACGGAGCCCGACGAGCGAAGCTCGGGCAGGCCCAGCGCGGTGGGGAGGGTGAAGCGGGCATGCGGCACGGCGCGACTCCAGGCGGTAGAAGGGAAGGGAACCCCTGTCAACACCAGAACAGGTCAACTGTTCGGCTCGGGGTGTGCCCCGTCACTGTGGAGGACGAGCCGCGTGGGAGGGAACCGCTTGGTTCATCACAGTTTGCGATGAGCGCATCGACCGCACGGATGTGCTTCACGCCTGGTGGCCGGCGGCGGCCTCCGCGTCGGCGAAGAGCTTGCGCAGCCATTGGTGGCCCGCGTCGGCGGTGTGCGAGGGGTGCCACCACAGGGCCAGCAGCAGGGGCGACAGAGGAACGGGACAGCGCAGAACACGCACGGGTGCGCTCTCGGCGAGGCGACGCTGGACGAGCGCGATCCGGTTGGTGCCGATCAGGAACGAGGGCAGTGCGGTGAAGCTGTCGAGGACGATCTGCGGCCGCGGCTCAACGCCATGGCTGCGCAGTTCCTGCGTGGCGGTGGTCAGGGCACCCGGACGGCGGTAGGTGAACACCCACGGCAGCTCGTTGAGGTCTTCCACCGTCAGCTCCTCACCTACGGCGGTGTTGTCCCGGGCGGTGACGCAGACCCACTCGTCGCGCAGCAAGTCCTGGTAGGGCACGTCGGTCAAAACGCCGTGCGGCAGCACGACGGCGTCCAGGGAGCGCAACGACTCCGGTGCCCGGTCCGTGACATCCGGGGTCAGCTGCTGCAGGTACAGCTGCGCTCGGGGGGCGCGGTCGCGGAACAGCTGGGAGAGGGACTGGCCCAGCAGGGTAGCGATGTAGTCGGAGACGGCCACGGTGAAAGCGCGCTCGGAGGACGCCGGGTCGAAGTCGGCCTGCAGAGAGAAGACCCTGTCTGCCATCGCCACCGCGCCTGCCACGTGTTTCAGCAGCTGGTGGGCCAGCGGGGTGAGCTGGTATGTGTTGCCGACCCGGATGAGCAGCTCGTCGTGGTAGTGGCGGCGCAGTTTGCTCAGGGCGCCACTTACGGCCGGCTGGCTGAGATCGAGCCGCCCGGCGGCGCGCGTCACGCTGCGCTCTTCCAGCAAGGCCTGCAGGGCTCTCAGCAGGTTGAAATCCAAGTTTCGGCTCACGGCAGGCATCGTATCCAATCATCAGCTCCGCCGATATTCCTGGCGGCACTATCGCGTTCACTTATCAGTCAATGAGTGCCTGACCGAAGGGCACCCGTTCCCCGTTCCCAAGGCCTGCAGGGCACCGGGCCGGTCAGCGCGGAGGAACGAGCCGTCGCTGTCGTTCGGCGAGCGGCTGGGGCTCGTGTCGGGAGACCTTGGCGAGCAGGCGGGCGAGGGTGAACTCCTCGTCGGGGGTCAGGTGTTCCAGCCAGCTCTTCTCGCGGTTCGACGTCCACCAGTGCAGGAACTCGTCGATGACGGTCTCGCCCTGCTCGGTGAGGGTGACGATGAGCATGCGTCCGTCGTCGGGCTGGGGTGTTCGGGTGAGGAGGCCGGCCCGTTCCAGGGTGTGCAGTGCCGAGGTGACGCTCGCGGTGGAGATGCTCAGCAGGTCGGCGAGTCTGCGGGGGGACGTCGGACCTTCGTACTTGAGCGTGCTCATCAGCCGGAAGCCGGCGAAGGTCAGCCCGGCGGGGCGGGCGAAGTTGGTTTCGATGTCGCGTTCGAGCTTCTTGGCGACCCGGACGAGGTTGAAGCCCACGGACGCGGAAGCCAGGTGCGGGTCGGCGTCGGGCAGGTCGAAGCCGGAGGCGGCGGCCAGACGTTCGCCGTGGTTCCGCGGGGCCGGATCTTGTGTCACGGAGACCACCCCGCCTTCGTCATCAGCGCCCTCACAAGGGACTCACAGTTCATTTCCTGCCCGCCAGTGTCTTGACATATCGGTTTCGGGAGCCTTCTACTGCACCAAGTCGCTAGAAGCCTAGCAATCTCCCCGGAGGTCTTCCATGACAGCGTCGTCCACGCCCTCCCCCAGCCGCACGGGCATGCGGTTCCCCGACCAGCCGGTGTACTCAGGCTGGTCGACCCCCTCGCGCGTCGAGGCCGACATCTTCGAGATCGAGGCCGACGGGGAGATCCCCCGCGACCTGCGCGGCCGCTACTACCAGATCGCTCCCGACCCGGCCTTCCCCAACCGCACCGGCGACGACCTCCCCTTCAACGGCGACGGCATGCTGCGCATGTTCACCTTCGCCGACGGCCACGTCGACTACCGCAGCCGCTACGTGCAGACCGAGAAGCTGAAGCTGGAACGCGCCGCCCGCCGTTCGCTGTTCGGCGCCTACCGCAACCCCTACACCGACCATGTCACCGTGGCGGGCAAGAACCGGGGGGCGGCGAACACCAGCGTCGTCTTCCACGCCGGGAAGCTCCTGGTCCTGAAGGAGGACGCCCGCCCCACGCGACTCGACACCGACTCCCTGGAGACCTGCGGGGAATGGGACTTCGACGGTGGGGTCAGCAGTCCGACCTTCACCGCCCACCCCCGCGTCGATCCCGTGACAGGTGAGATGTTCGCCTTCGGGTTCGAGGCGAAGGGCCTGGCCAGCCGGGACATCGCGTACTACGTCCTCGACGCCCACGGCAAGGTCCTGCACGAGGTGTGGTTCCAGGCCCCGTACACCAGCATGATCCACGACTTCGTCGTCACCCAGGACTATGTGATCTTCCCGGTGATGCCCAACGCCGCCGACCTCGACCGGATCAAGGCGGGCGGGCCGCACTGGCAGTGGGACCCGTCCAAGGAAACCTGCCTGGGAGTGATGCCGCGCTACGGCACCGCGGACCAGATCCGCTGGTACCGCGGCCCGGCCCGGTTCACCTACCACTTCTTCAACGCCTACAACGAAGGCACCACGATCCACATCGACGGCTGTGTCGCAGAGGCTCAGCCGGCCCCGTTCCTGTACCCCGACACGGTCCCATATGACGTCACCAAGGGCGTGTCCAGGATCACCCGCTGGACGGCCGACTACGCGGCCGACGACGGCAAGGGCTTCGAAGAGCACGTACTTCAGCCGGAGTTCGCCGAATTCCCGCTCATCGACGACCGGGTGGAAACGGGCCGGCACCGCATCGGGTTCACGGGGGCGCGTGTCATCGGTGACGAGTACAAGAGCGCTGACGGCATACAGTCCCTCAACACGATCATCCGCTATGACTTCGACAAGCAGCAGGCCACCGGCCAGTACGTCGCGCCCGAGAACTTCACCTTCCAGGAGCCGGTCTTCGTGCCCCGCGGCGACGACGCCCCTGAAGGCGACGGTTATCTCCTGGCCCTGGCCAACAACTGGACCACGATGCTGAACGACCTGTTCATCCTCGACACCGCCGATCTGGCCGCCGGTCCCGTGGCCACCCTCCACCTCCCCCTCCGCCTGCGCGCCGGCATCCACGGGACCTGGGTCCCCGAGCACCTCGTCCAGGCCGGCTGACCTCCAGCAGGAGGCACCAACTGAGCTGACAGCCAGGTCCATCGTCCGCGGGCGTCCGGCGTGGCCGTCGGCCGGTGTTGACGGCCGCGTCCCGGACACCACATGCGCCCCCATCGCGGGAGCCGACTTCACTCTGGCGGGACGGCGACGACCGTCTCCACGCGGTCCAGGACCCGCCGCACCCGAGCATTACCCGCGGGGCCGCTTGCGTGCGCGCCTGTGAGGAACCGGTTCCGCGTTCTTGGCCGTGAACCTCATCCCGCGTGACGGGCCGGTCGGCAGGATGCCGGCCGCCACCGGTGCGCCGGCCGTGGCGGCCCGCCCTGATCCACTCGAAGGTGGACGCCTTCGGATACCAGTCGCCGACCACGCGCATCTTCGGCGAGGACGGCGACCACCTCGACTCGGACACCGCTCTTCGCGGTCACGTCGTCTGCGGTCCGCACCTTCATCTCCCGCACGGCCGACGGCCCGGGCCGTCCCGCCGGCGTCTGCGGCCCGTAATTCTCGGTCGAATACGGCCTCGTCCCGACACGGTCGCGGCCCTCGCAACCCACCACCATCAAGGAGCAGTAGCACCGATGGACACCATGAGCAACCACCCCCAACTTCAAGCCGTCACCCCGGCCGCGGTCGCGTCGGAGCCGGACGACGGCACCCAACGGCTGCTGATCGGCGGCCGGTGGAGGGCGGCCGAGGGCGGCCGCACGACCTTCACCCTCAGCCCCATCACCGAGGAGCCGCTGGGACCCGTCGCGGCGGCGTCGCGGGCCGATGCCGCCGCAGCGGTGGAGGCGGCCCGCGCGGCGTTCGACAGCTGGTCGCACACATCTCCCGCCGAACGGCGAGCGATCCTGTCGCGCGCGGCGGACCTGCTGGAGGAACGCGCTCCCTCGATCGCCGCCACCATGACCGAGGAGAACGGCGCCGCGGCCTCCTGGGGCCACTTCAACGTCCACGTCGCCGTCGGAATCATGCGCGAGGCAGCCGTGCAGGCCTACGGCCTGATCGGCGAGGTGCTGCCCTCCGACGTCCCCGGGCTGCGGGCCACGGCCGTGCGCCAGCCCGTGGGTGTGGTCGTGGGCATCGCGCCGTGGAACGCCCCGCTCATCCTCGGTGTCCGCGCCATCGCGTGGGCCCTGGCCTACGGCAACACCGTCGTCCTCAAGGGATCCGAGGAGTCGCCCCGTACACACGGCGCGATCGTCGCCGTCCTGCGTGACGCCGGCATGCCCGACGGCGTGGTGAACCTGATCACCAACGCCCCCGAGGACGCCGCCGAGATCGTCGAAGAGCTGGTCGTCCACCCGAGCGTCGGCGCCGTGAACTTCACCGGCTCCACCCGGGTCGGCCGGATCATCGCCCAGAAGGCGGCCACCCACTTCAAGCGGACGCTGCTGGAACTGGGCGGCAAGGCGCCGCTGATCGTCCTCGACGACGCGGATCTCGACGCCGCCGCGGGCGCGGCCTCCTTCGGTGCCTTCATGTACCAGGGCCAGATCTGCATGTCGACCGAGCGGATCGTCGTCGACCGGTCCGTGGCCGGTGCCTTCACCGAGCGACTGGCCGCCCGTGCCAAGGCCCTGGTCACCGGCGACCCGAGGAACCCGGACACCCAGGTCGGCCCCGTCATCAACCGCCGGTCCCTCGCCCACCTGCGCGCACTCCTGGACGACGCGGTGCAGCGCGGTGCGCTGATCGCGTCCGGTGGCGGCTTCGACGGCCTGGTCCACCAGCCCACCGTCGTCACCGGCGTCACCCCCGAGATGCGTCTGTACCACGAGGAGTCGTTCGGCCCCGTGGTGAGTGTGGTCGTCGCGGACGGCGTGGACGACGCCGTCCGCATCGCGAACGACACCCCCTACGGCCTGTCCAGCGCAGTGTTCGGCAAGGACGAATCCCGTGCTACGTCCGTGGCCGGAAGGCTGCACACCGGCGTCGTCCACATCAACGGCGCCACCGTTCACGACGAGGTGCTGATGCCCTTCGGCGGCGTCGGCGACAGCGGCTGGGGCCGCTTCGGCGCGCGCGCGGCATTGCACGAGTTCACCGATCTGCGCTGGGTCACCGTCTCCCAGCAGCCGCGCCACTACCCGATCTAGGAAGGAGATTTCGCACGTGAAGAATCTGATCGGTCCTGAGATGGCGGAGCGCCTGGCGATCCGCGAATTGATCGAGAACTGGGTGCTGTGGCGGGACGCGGCCGACTGGGACCGCTTCCGAGAGGTGTGGCACCCCACGGGCCGGATGATGGCCACCTGGTTCCAGGGCACCGGCGACGAGTTCATCCACGTCAGCCGCGAGGGCTTCGACCGAGGCGTGCGCATCCTGCACTTCCTCGGCGGCACCACCGTCGAGGTCGGCGGCAGCCGGGCGGTGGCACAGACCAAGATGACCATCTCCCAGCGTGGCGAGGTCGAGGGTGTCGCGTGCGACGTGGTGTGCACCGGCCGCTTCTACGACTTCCTCGCCAAGCACGACGGACGCTGGACCATCGTGCTGCGCCAGCCCATCTACGAGAAGGACCGGCTGGACCCCGTCAGCATAGGCACCAGCCCCGATCTCGACCCCGACCTGCTCGCTGCCTTCCCCGAGGGCTACCGGCACCTCGCCTACCTCCAGAGCAGGATCGGCTACCCGGTCAAGCCCGACATGCCCGGACTGACCGGACCCGAAGTCGAGGCACTGTACGCCCGAGGGGCGGCCTGGCTCGACGGCTCGGAGTCCCTGCTTCCTTAGTACCGCCGGTTACCGCCACACCGGTGCCGGACTGACACGGCAGCTCCACGACGGACGTCAGGTCCACGACGGACGTCCGTGGCGCGCGCCCTCGTAAGTCCAGGAGGCCCCTGCATGCCTCCTGGACTTACGAGGGCGGGGGCCTCCTGCATGCCTCGCGTCCGGCACCTGACCGGCGGCACCGCAGCCGAGGCGTGGGCGGCCGGTCAGAGGCCGCCCCGGGCGCGTCGCGGACGCGGGCCGCGTGCGAGCTCGGCCCACTCTGCATTGTGCGGACGCAGGCGCCGCATGAACCATCTCGCCGGTGTATGCCGTCACCGGCCTATCGAGGACTGATGTAGTTGATACCCAACGTCGCGTCGTCACCTTCCCGTTCCTCAACATCCAAGCCGGCGGCACTGAGCACCGGCACACTCGTCGCCGCTTGCGCCGCGGTCTTCATCGCAACGGTCGGGATGGGCCTGCCTGCCGCGATCACCGGCGTCATGCAACAGACACTGCAGGTGTCCGGCCCCCAGCTGTCCTGGATCAATGCAGCCTTCCTGGTGCCGACCGCGACGCTGGGCCTGACGTTCGGCGTACTCGGCGACCTCTACGGGCGCAAGAAAATTCTCGTCGGCGGTGCGGCCCTGATGGCGATCGGCTATGCGGTCGCCGCGATCGGCGTCTCGGTGCACGCCCTGTACGTGGGGCAGGCCCTCTCCGGTATCGGCGCCGCGGCCCTGTTCGCCTCGTCACTCGCGTCGATCACAGCTGCGACCCCCGGGACGGCCGAGCGGGCGCGCGGGCTCGCGGCCTGGACGACCGCGCTGTCCCTCGGCGCGCTGGTCGCTCCTGTGATGTCCGGCGCCGTCGTGGAGTTCACCTCGTTCCGCTGGGCCTTCGTGGCGGTGGGCCTGTTCGCCGTCGTCAGTGTCGCACTCAGCCTGGTGTTCGCCGCTGACTCCCGTGCGCCGCAGGGCAGATCGCTGGACCTGCCCGGGCAGGCGACCATCACCGTGGCCATCCCGGCCCTGCTCTTCGGAGTCATCCAGGGTCCGACGTCGGGCTGGGGATCACCTGCTGTGGTCACCGCCTTCCTGCTCGGCGTCGTGTTTCTGGCCGCGTTCCTGGTCATCGAGGCCAGGTCGACGTCCGCGATGCTGAAGCTGGACGTGTTCCGGATCCCTGCCTTCTCCGCCGCGGCTGTCGTCGCGGTGATAGGGATGTTCGGCTCTCTCGGCGGAGCGTACGGGCTGAGCGTCCGGCTGGGGGTGATCCAGCACCGGAGCCCATTGGAGTCGGCATGGCCGTTCCTGGTGATGCAGGGCGTCACACCGCTCATGGGACCGCTGCTGGTGCGCCTGCTCCGCAAGGTCGCTCCGCGGGTGTTGCTCGCCGCCGGTCTGGTGCTGACCGCGGCGGGGCAGCTGTGGCTGATGTCGCTGCCCGTGAGCGACACCAGCCTGCTGACCATGCTCCCGGCGCTCATCCTCATCGGCATGGGCTTCGGCCTCCTGATCGGAGCGATGACCGCCGCCGCGGTGAACACCGTGCCGATCGAACTCGGCGGGATGGCAAGCGCCGTCACGACGGTGATGCGCGGCTTCGGCCAGGCTCTCGGCCCGGCCATCATCGGCACCGTGGCGCTGACCTCGGCCGGAACCGTGCTGGCCCAGGCCCTGCCCGACGCCGGTCTGGCCGCCGCGCAGCAGCACGCGGTGCAGGCCGTCGCCGCCGAGGGAGGCCCGCTCGCCCTGGCCTCGGCGCCCATGGGGCCGCGGGTCGGCGCTCTGGTGACGGAGGCGCTGACACATGGCTACAACCTCGGGTTCCTGGTGAGCGCCCTCGCCTGCCTGGTGGGCGCCGTGATCAGCGTGCTGTTCCTGCGCGACATGCCGTCCTGCTTCTCCAGGACGGCGAGGTAGTCGTCGTACCGCGCGGCGAACTCCCGCTCGTCACCCAGGGAAGCCGTTGTGCAATTCGATACGGGTGACCGAGGTGACGCGCTCGTCGAGTGGTTCCACTGAGGCTCCATCGACGTGGAGAAGGGGTCGGAGGGCGGGAAGGGGCGGCGCCTTGCGGGGGCTACGAGATCGGCGCTCCGCTTGCGAAGTTGCGGGCCCGCAATGTCGTCACGTCGGCGATCCCGGCCAGTTCCGCGGCCGACTCCCGCACATCCGGGTCGGCAAGGGCGGCGCGGTACTCCTCGGCGTCCAGCCACCACTCGATGTTGTGGTGGACCAGCGAGGGCGACAGGGGATAATCAGGGCCCTGGGGAATTGCGTGATCGTCCACATCTCCACCGTCACCGGCTGCTGGAACATCGCACGGTCCAACTCCACCTGCTTACCGCACACCAGCGGCCCTTGGGCCGCTGGAAAGCGCGACACCTCAAACTGCGCCTCTGTAAACCGGGCGACGCCGGAGGAAAACGCCCCGTCGAACCGAGCGTCGGACGGCCCGGGTTCTGGGCCGCTGCCCGGGAACCTGGACCCCCCGGCTCAGTAAGCGACGCTGAACCGGGCCTGGGGGTGGGCCGGCTTGTCGATCTCGTCGACGAAGGCGATGGCGTAGTCGGCGCCGGAGATGAAGGACTTGCCCTCGGCGTCAGTGAGCAGCACGTCGCCGCCGACGCGGAAGGTGCCGGTGCGCTCACCGGGGACCCAGGCGCCGAACTCGGCGGCCGGGCTGAGGTAGAACCAGTCCGCGTCGGTGTCGGCGGCCCGCAGTGCGTCCAGGAATAGCGCGTGCGTGGTTGCCTCGGCCTTGTAGACCTCCGGGAAATCGACGGCGTCGAGCACCCGCGGCCCGCCCTCGGCCACCTGCAGGCTGCCCGCGCCGTCCACCACACCGATCCGAGCGCTGCCCTCGGCGAGCGCCTTGTTGTTGGCGGTGAGGGCGCGGAGGCGGAGGACGGCTTCGGCTCCTTCGAGACCCCAGCGGGCGCCGGTGATGTCGAGGCGGTCGCCGATGAGGTGGCGGCAGGTGCCTTCGGCGGCGCCGGTGGCGATGGGCCAGCGGCCTCGAGTGCTGTGTCGTAGTGGAGTTGGCCGAGGTGACAGGTGAGGTAGCGGTGGCAGCCGGCGACGGCTTCCCGGCGTGAGCCGGGCAGGCGTTCACGGTCGGCCTGGGGCAGCATCTCGTCGGCGGCGCGGAGGGCCTTGCCTGCGAGGATCATGGTGCGCGGATCGGCGCAGGGGACGCCGCCCGGCATCACCACGGCCAACGCAGGCGGGAACCACTCCGTCGTCGACATCAGGCACAGTCGCCCTCGCCGTTCAGCTCGGCGGTTACGAGCCACTCTTCGTCCTCTCGGCCACCGTCTGCGTGGCCGCCGCGCGCAGCGCACCGTGAACAGCCATTGCTGCCGCACGACGCCGATCCTCACTGCTCTGACCGGAGCCTCATCCCCTGCAGGCACAGACGAACCCACCCTCATTCCTGTCCCCAACCAGGCGACAACGCGCGGGTTCAACGGTTGGCCCCTCCCAGAATCCGCGAACTCGCGCGCTTCCGACCGGACAGCGCAGAAGATCCGTCGCCATGAGCAGGGCCACCGGTACGCCGAAGCCCAGCTGGTCGTGCTCGGAGCACCGGTGCCGCGGGCCGGCTGCAGCCCGGCGCTCTGGCTCCGCGAGGCCCTGGCCGCGGTCGGCGCCCGCAACGTACGGCACCGCGGAGCCCACCGCTACGTGTTCCGGCTCGGCAGAAACCGTCGCGAGCGAGAGCAGATCAAGCTCGGGCTTCCTGCTCGAAGGCCGTATCCCAGACGTCCCGACACCGATCCGACGGCGACCTGAGGGGCTCACCGCCCCTGCACGAGGGGACCTGCCCGTCGGCAGGGCCCCAGGCTCACCGCCCTGTACTACTTAGAAGCGGTGCTCATAAGCTGGGTCTGCCGGACGGCTCCTGGACCGGCCTGCTCAGCGAGGGTGAAGCCACATCGGCCTACGCGATGGGATCGCTTCCTATCGGGTGGCCCGAGGGGTCTGCGTTTTCCCACGGGCCTGCTGCGTCAGGATCGTCGGTGCAAACGTCCGCCCAGACGGTCAGTAGGGGATCGAGGTCTGTGCCGGCATGCGAGCCGAGTAGTTCGTACAGCGGATACCGGAAGCGCTCGCCGGGGAGTCGTCGCGGTGAAGCACTCGCCAGGATACCGGCTCCCTCCGTGGGCCTTCCGGCCACGCACAGGGTCAGCGCGATGACCTCGGCTCTACTGAACGGGGGACTGTAGACGAGTGGCGCGAGCCGGGGATCGGGGCGAACTGCGGCCGTGACAGCCTCTGTGGAGGTTGCGTCGAACGGCATTGGCCTGCCGTCAAGAGCGCAAGCAACAAGATCGTAAACATCCCAGGGGCCGTCCACTGCCCGGTTCCGCAACTCTGCGAGCGCGGTATCCAGCTGTGGGGAGCCTGCGGTGGTCAGCAACCGTACCCACGCATCTGAAGGATCTTGTCGGAATTCAGACTGGCGCCGAGCCTCTTCGAAGTCACCCCGCATGAGGCTGACAAGGGTCGGGCTGCCAGGAAACACGCCGTATCCCGCTTTTGCATAAGCCTGCGCTGCGTCGTCGAATTTTCCCAGCCACAGCTGCATGAAACCCAGATAGCCCCAGGCCGTAGCGCTGATCTGCCAATCACCGCTCTCGGCGGCCATACTGAACTCCGCCGCGGCGTCGCTCACCTCGTCGGCGAACATCAGGACGTAGCCGCGGCGCAAATGCAGAGCGCCGGCAGCGCGGCGGCGTGGCGTACGGCCGATCAGATCCCTGAGCAGCGTGTCGGCTTCGGCATACCTCCTGTCCTCGAAGGCGGCGATCGCGAGGCGTTCCGCCGCTCGAAGAGTCAGTGGCGATGCTTCACCCAACTGGGCTTGAAACATCTGGGTGTGAGAGCGCAGGACCTCTAGTTGGCCATTCCAGAGGCGGGCGCGGCCGTAGCTGTCAGCCAGTCCGGCTGCGAGCCGGTCGAGACGCTCGGGGTCCGGCGAAGGCTCCTCCTGTGCTTCCGCCAGCGCCGCGCTCCAGAGATCCGCCGCCGTTGCGTGGTGTCCGGCGTCGGAGTGCGCCAGGGCAATCCGGCTCCGGACGTCGTCCACCAGGGCAGCGTCCGGCTCTGCCTCGGCACGTATCTCGACCAGGTGCTGCTGCCATAGGGTGACGAGTTCGTCCCAGAGGCCGCCGTGTTGATATGCCTCCGCCAGCTCCAGGCGGTAGTAGGCGGCCTTCTCTTCGTCCGGCCCTGCTTCCGCCAGCGCCTCCCGCCAGATGCGCGCTTCGTCAGCGTGGCGGCTCGCCTGGCGGTAGGCAGCGGCCAGATTGCGGAGCGCGGTGGCAAGCTGGTCCGGGTCGGTCGGTGTTGCGGAGTCGAACTCAACCTCCCTGAGCTGAACCAGATCTTCCCAGCGGTTCTCCTTTTCGTAGAGGTGGATCAGCTGGTCACGGAACGATCGGGCCCATTGGCTGCTGGTGTTGCCAGGCCATCCAGTTTCCGCGAGGCCTCCCACCAGCACACGGGCCTGTTCAGTAGGACGGCCCGCACGTCGGAACATCTCGGCAAGATGTGAGCGGGCTTTGTGGACTGCCTGCTGATCGGGCGACGTACGCGCGTTGACGAGGTCCGTCTCCGCCTGCTGGAGCAGTTCGTCCCACGCGCCTGCTTGAACCAGCGTCTGATCGAGTTGTTCGCGGTACCAATGGGCACGTTTCTCGTCCGCGTCGGAGTCCCGGGGAGCATCGGCTATAGCTTCCCTCCACACCTGGGCTGCATCGTCGACACGACCCGCCTGCCGGTACGCATCAGCGAGTTCGGCACGTACGCTGTCCCGGCCGGTTTCGTCGGGACTTGAGGTGGACTCACCGACTCGCCGCTCGCACAACGCGACCAGGTCGTCCCATCGTTGCGCCCGTCGCAGCGCGGCGCGAAGCTGTTGATGAGCATCACGCGCGGCTTGTGGATCCGCGTTCTCGGTACTCAGTATCTCGTCATACCGCGTTCTCCACAGCTCAACCAGGTTGTCCCACTGCTCCGCATGCTCGTAGGCGGTGGCCAGTTCATCGCAGTAACGGCGGATCCGGTCTTCGTCGCGATTGTCCGTTCCAGTCTGTACCTTGGCGATCGCCTCACGCCAGACGTCCGCCTCTTGGTCGGGGAGCCCAGCATTCCGGCATGCTTTGGCAAGTCGTCGCCGGATATTGTCCGCCTCGAGAGCGTAGTAATCCGGGTCCTGCTGAATGTCGGCAAGACAGTCACTCCAAATTGAGATCTCGTCTTCGAAACGCTCGGCGATGGCGTATGCGTTCGCGATATGGATCTGGGCAGATCGCAGCTCTGCCGGGTTCGGGTCGGGCGCGTTGCGCGCCTCCGCCAGCACCGGCTCCCAGAGCGCCACCAGATTGCTGCCCTGCTCGTTCCAGCTATAGATCCTGTTCAGCTTGTCCCGGTATCGGACTATTCTCCGGCGGTCGGGCTGAGATGCCGACAGTGCGTCGGCGAGCGCTACCAACCAAACACCAGCCTCAGAATCTGAGCCATTCACCTCTTTATAGCTGCCGTCTGCATAGCTGATGTCTCGATACGCCTTCGCCAACTTTTCGCGGTAATCGTCAGCTACTTCGAGATCCCCGGCAGCGATCGCCTCGGTGAGCATCTGCGCCCACACATCGACAATCTTGTCGTGGGCGTCGGCGAGCTTGTAGGCGGAAACGAGTTCACTCCGGTATTTGTCGACGCGCACAGCTGCGTCTGGCTCCGCGCCGATGGCACTGGCCAGAGCGTCCAGCCACACCTGTGCCTCGGCGTCGGGCCGGTTCGCCCTGTGGTGAGCACGGGCAAGTTTCTGCCGTAGCGTGTCCGCTCGATTGATATCGCCCTGGGCGAGCGCTAACTCCAGCGCGGCCGCCCACACCTGAGCACCTTCCTCCGGCTGTCCGACCCTGTCATACGTCCAGACCAGCTCCCGCTCGAACCATCGGACCGTTTCCGAGTCACACAGCGTGCGCCATCGGGCGAGCGCATCACGCCACATCTCAGCCAGATCGTCCCATCGCTGCTGTAGGCGATATATCCATCGGAGTTGCCAGAAGTAGTGTTCGGCACGCCCGATGTCAGCGGCATCGTAGCCAAGGCTCTGCTCCAGAGCTTCGCGCCAGATCGCTGTGGCCTCGTCGTGACGTCCTGCGCCCACCAAGGACTCGGACAGCTCGTCGCGAAGGTCGTCGAGCTGAGAAATCGACGCCCAGCCGGACTCCGACGCCTCCCGAAGGGCTTCCGTCCACAGTTGCACCTCCGCGTCCCACATTCCGGCACGTTGGTATGCCCATGCAAGCTCCTGGCACCGATGGACGATCAGGTCGGTATCCGGCTCGATTGCCGCCTCGGCGTCCTCAAGAGCGGCGGCCCTGGCCGTGGCGAGGTCACTCCACCGCTCCTGAAGCTCCGCGTCCAGGCCCCAGTCGGTCGCGGAGTCCACTGCTTCGCCCTGCCCAGGAGTGTGCGGAAGGGCCGGTGTGGTTCCGCGCAGCTGACCGAGCCAGTTTTCAAACTCCCGAACGATCTCGTCGGAGGTGACTGTCAAGGTTCCGGTGGCGAGAAGCATCGGTCCGATGGCTGCGAGGGCGTACTGCCCGTCAGAGGCTATCCGCCCGATGAGGTCGGCCAGCGTGGAGTTCACCTCATCGCCCTCGTTCGCGCAGGCGATCTCTGCAGCCACTGCGGCAAGATGGAACGCGGTTTCGTTGACGATGAATTCAGAGGCCTGCGTAGCTTCCGGTAGCCATCCTGCGCCGGCGGCAACCTGCGCCGCCATGACCGCGAGTTCGGATGCCAGGTCGGCGTGCGCGAAGCCGAAGATCGCTTCGAGACTGTCCGCGAGCAGCTCTCGCGCCTCGGCTGCCCTGTCACCCCATACCAGGTGTTCGGCTACCCTGAGGGTGTCGCGGATGCGACCGAATTCGGACTCCGCTTCATCACGGGATTGCGAATCCGCACGGCTGTCACCCCAGCCCATCGCCAGCGCGGTGGACATGCCGCCTTCACCCATGAGGACCATCCATTGAGCGGCGCCGAGTGCGTGATTTGCTTCACGGACCTCCCCCAGAACGGCGAGGAGGGCGGCGTGCCACCTCACCAAGGCAGCTGCACGGAAATACTCCTGGGCGCTCATGATGCCGTAGGCCTCACCTTGGTGTTCCCGCTCCAAGGTGTCGATTTCCCGTTCCACCCGTTCGGCGGCGTATCGGCGTAGATCGTCATGCGCCGCGCCGGTCGCCTGTACATGCGCGGCGGCCACAACCACTTCGACCACCGTGGTGGTGGGTACGTGACTCAGCTCCGTCACGCTGGGAAGTTCTTCGTTCCGCAGCCGCTGGAGCATATTCCTCAGTTGCGGTAGCGGAGCGTCATCCGGGCCCAGGGACAGCCCGTCGAGGAGTATGCAGGCCTCGGTCACTTTGCCCGAGCAGAGCCACCGGTGGACGATTTCCGATGCCTGCTCGCGGTCCAGGCTGCCGTTCGCCGCTTGTACGGCCGCCCTCAGCTCGACTCCCTCCGCAGGAGCGATGCTTCGGAGCAGAGCGGAAAGCCCATCGGAAAGTTGCGGCACGTCGGCGCTTGCGACTTCGTAGCTCTGACGAAAAACATTGACTGCCAGAGATCTTTCTGTGGCCGCTTTGGCGGCATAGGTCAGGGTCTGAGTAGTCGCCTTGAGTAGCTGACGTGAGACCTCGTCGCGGCCCGACATCACCGACCCCAGGGCGCGCAAGGTTTCACCCGGTGCGGGTGTGTACATCTCGTAGAGCGCCAGGGCCCGCAGCATGCTGGAGTCTGAATGGCTAGGTAGTGCGTCCAACGCGGTCGTGATGGCGCATCTGATGCGCCATCGTTCGCTACCGGTGGCTGGCCGGGTCCAGGTCAGGATGCGGAACAGAGCGCGCACGCCGTCTTCGAGGCCCTCCGCGGCGTAGCGCTCGGCCAGGGTGATCGCCGGCTCCAGGAAGCCTGCCGCACCCATGTGGACGACTGCTTCAATCTCGAATCGCTGCTGGCATTGGCCGTGGAAAATGTCGTGGTGAAGCCACCCGCTCCCCGGGCCGGATCCCAGAAGGCTGGGGGCAACCTCCTCGAACACCTGGCGGGCCTCGGTGGTTCGTCCGGACCAGAGCAGGTAGCGCCCGTACTCGTAGAGGATCTGGCTGCTCTGCTCACGGTCGAGACCAGAGTTCGATGGGTGGTCGCCGGCGCTGGTCGCCAGGCGCTGCGACGCACGGTGCTTTCTGGCCGCGTGCACTAACTCAAGCAGAGCGTCACGGTACTGGAGATCCCGTTGAGTCGCAGCGAGAACCGCCAGCAACCAGGCGCGCCGCGCCGGACTTCGGTCCCAGCTGTCCTCGTCGTCGCCATCCTCGTCCAACGCGACCCGCGTTGCCGCGCGGATACCGAGAATCGCTTGGCAGAGCCGGATGGTCTCGTTGGCATCCCCGTGCTGATATCCCCCCAGCTCGTCGTACCCGGAGGAGGGGTCCGGCTCGTGCCGGAAGCTGTCGACGAAGCTGCCACCGCGATGCCTGTCGAGAATCTGCCGGGCGAGGTACCGAGACTCTTTCCACCCCCTAACGGCCAGGGCGTCGTAGAGGATGTCTCGTTCCGGCCGCTCTTGCTCGAACATTCCGTGAATCGAGTCCAGCACCTGGACCGCCCGGCTGTGCTCCCCATGGCGCATCAGATGGAGCACGACGCACTGACGCTGGTAGCCGCTGTGAAGCGTCTGCAAGATCAGGCGATTGAGCTCGTCGGCGTCCAGCACGGCCGACAGGCGGGCAAGGGACCAGGCAGCCAACTCCGGACGATCACCGGGGAGCACATGCCGGGGTCCAGCGAGCACTGCACGGACGATTTGGCGAGCCTCGGCCTCGCGACCCGAGCCGAGCAGGTAAACACCGATGAGGAGGTGCCAGACAACCGCGTCGTGCGGTGGCAGAGCCTTGGTCGCCTCCAGTGCGTCATCAGCGCCGAGGATGAGAGCGACGTCGGCTGGCGTGCGTAGTGCTATGAGTCGTCGGACAGCGCTCCAGCGCAGCAGGAGGCGTGCCGCTGCCGCATAATCGGCATGCGTCACCGCGATCCGTACCACTGTATGAAAAGTCCTCGCCGACAGGAGGGCAGCCTCCGGCCTGGATGTGGACATCCACACCTGACGGGTAGGGAAGCCGGGCTCGGCCATCAGCTCGTAGAGCCGGCGGCGCTCCGCGCTGTCAGCGGCTGACGCGACCAGGTGATAAGGAAGATGTTCCAGCACGTAGTAGTCAGTGCACCTGTCCCACGCCCCCTGCCATGCCCGGTAGGCTGCGCCGACGATTCGGGCATCGCCTCCTCGTCGCTCGACCAGAGGGTGCGGTCCCTCACTCAGGAATTGGGCGAACGACTGGTGGTAGATGGACCATACGCCGTCGCGTTCCCCGTGCAAGTACTGCCCTGCGACGCGGTAAAAGTCGTCAACCACCGAGGTAGGCAGGGAAACGATCTTCGCGATCTCACCTGCGCGGAATCCTTCAGACCGGCACGCCAGGATCAGCTCAAGACACGGACGGATGACGGTGGACCACCGGGTCTCCGCTGCGGCATTGCCCGGCGGCCGCAGCTCACGTTCAAGGAACCTCTCGTACCATTCGGTGAGCCCGGCGGGAAGGTCGGTGAGGTCGGCAGCTGACGCCTCGTTACGGCGGAGGGATTCGACCGCGTAGTAGGCATACAAGAAATTCCCTGCGGACGCCTCTTGAACAAGCCGTGCGATCTCCTCGCGTAGCGCAGCGTCGACATCGGCGAGGCGCGCTTCCACATACTCAGACACCTCAGCCGTACCTGGCGGCGCATCCTCCACTAAATCGATGTGAGCGCTTTCCACCCCGACGCGCGACTGCCAAATGCGCGGATCTTTACGGCTGCTAATGAGCAAGCGAAGCGGCAGGTCAACCGCGTGCCGGAAGAGAACCTCCACCAATGTCGGCGTGCCGCCCCACGTCACCGTCTCGTCGAGGGAATCGAAGGCGACAGTCAGGGGACGAGACGGCGCAAGCTCTCTCAGCGGCCGGCGCAGCAATCGGTCCACGGCGTCCAGCACGGATGAATCGTGCAGTTCAATCTGCACACCGACGATCTTCGAGCCGCTTGCGGCCCGATCTACGCGGACATCAGTTCGCACTTCGATCCGCGAAGGGCTGCCTGGCGGCTCGCCAGCCGGATTCAGCAGGGCATCGCGAAATCCGGGGACCGACACACAGAACTGTTCGGCCACCGCGGCCACAGCGGACAGCGGACTGGACCGGTACCCCGAACAGTTCCACACAGCGGACAGCCAGCGCTGGTCCGCAGGCGTCATCGCCTGCCGGTAGGCAAGCTCGGCAAACGCCGAGGTCTTACCCATGCCGGGCGGGGCGACAACCGCCAGAACGCGATCGACCCCGGCCTCATGCCAGCTCTCGATGGCATCAAACAGCCACTGCCGACCGGTGAAGTCGTCGACTATGCGCAACCCACAGTCGGTAAACAGTCCGGTTTTGATCAGACGTGTCTGCTTATCACTCATCGGCCGACCCAACGCTCGTCCGTTACCCGCGGGCCACGTTTCCGCGGAAACCAGTCACCTTGCCGCCAGGCCCCACGTCACCCACGGTTCCCAGCGCCTTGACCTGGGTGCCAGGGTGCAGCTGATCGACGTCGACAACGGCGAGTTCACCATCGACTCGGCCTGCGATCACCTTCGCGTCGATGCTGGTCCCGGTGGGTTCCCGATCCTCACCGTCGAACGTGATCCGCTGCCGGTAGGCCAGCTCCAGGATCCCCCGAAGCGCCTCGACCCGAGCGATCAACTCGGCATCCGGCGGCTCGCCCACCCGGCTGTCTCCGTTGACGTACGGCTGCAGTTGCTCAGTAAGAATTTGCAACTGCTCGCTGCGTTCCTCTACGACCTGCTCGTCCACATCGGTGGCGAGCTCACCGTCGAGGACTGCGGCATCCGAAGCCGCATCCCGGCGATCGCGTCGACGTTTGAGGAGCTCGGTGGCCTGACCGTAAAGGAAGTTGATGCCCTGAGTGAGAGCGGCTGCTCCCAACACGGCTATCGTGACCGGCTCCGGCATGGCGCTCCTTCGGCCGTTTAAAACCAACACGATACTGAACCTGCTCAATAGGCTGCCACATCAAGCGACGAGTTGCGTCGTGCGGTGACGCGCAGTTCGCCCGAACAATCGGCCAGCGATACGGACTGACCTGACCTGTTGCCGATCTGCCGGGCACGTGTCCGTTGATCTTTACTGTCTCAACTCGCATATCAGGTCTGCCACTTAGTGATGGTACCGTCACGCCCCCCAGGTCGGCCGCGCATACGGAGAAACGGTCCAAGAAGCTGAAACGACGGTGAGGTGAGGGGTGCTGGAGGTCTTGGAGTTACGGATGTGGATGGTCGCTGAGGTGATGGCGAATGGCGACGGCCTCGACGTCAATTCCCAGGCCGACGCCGTGTACGACGACCTGGTTCTTGAAGCCCTGGTCAACGAGGGCTTTGCGGACGGTTCCGCCGGCATGCTCGCGACCTGGTCCTGCAGGATGATGCCCGCGGCGCTGTCGTGCGTGTTCGCGGAGAGGATGACGACCGCGATGACCAGCCCGAGGACGTACACCGCCCTCCCGCCGGTCCTGACAAAGCCGCCTCAAGCCCGGATACGCCCGCACCGCGGGCGCGGCCTGGCTATGGGCCCGCGAGCATGACCAGGTGCTAGCTAAGGTCCGTCTTCGCGTGTCACGAACCACCAGGATTCTTTTGTCGAGCGACTGAACGACGTCATCGGACCATCGCTCGTCGAAGGTATCTGGCCAGACCCGGAAACAATCACCACCCCCAGGCGCTTGGAGTAGAGGAGTGAGACCAGGAGCCCATGGCCACCGCCGGGAAGACTACGACGGCACCGCCTTCACGGCTTCAGAGCGACATGGCTGATAAAGGAGCCAGCAGGCCGTCGCCCGGCCACAGGGCGCACCCGGCTTCCGCCCACGCCAGGTGCCGGCGGACCTCGGCCAGGACCTCGATGCGGTCGGCGGGCCCGTATGCCCGATGCCGCCCGGCTACCGGGTCGTAGGTTTCTCGGTCAGTCCTGGGTTCTGGCACAGATCTTGGGCAGCGGTCGCGGAGCGTCACCGCCCTGCCGTAGTCCGCTCGTGGCCGCACTGCCGCCCAGGCCCGGTGACCGGGGGTCGAGTCATGACAAGACGGGCGGGGCGCGGGCCACGGGGCCGGCAGGCGACAGGGGGGCACCTGCCCGCCCCGTGGGGCGCGGCCCGCTCATGGGGGGAAGCAGGCCTTGTGGGGCCGTAACCACGGCCCCACCGGTGACAGCGCACCGGCCGCCGCAAGTCTCACTCCCCCAGCGCTGCCTGCGCCAACCGCCTACTCGATCTCCGTCAGGCAGCCTCATGCTCCAGCAGCACAGAGTCCGTACCGGTGAGCTGGAACAAGCGCGCGACAGCGGGCCTCACCGGTCCGGAGACCGCGAAGCGCACGCCGGCATCGCGGCTGCGGCTGCGGCTGCGGGCTGCCAGCAGGACGTTCAGCCCGGCGCAGTCGCAGAAGTCTACCCGCAGCAAGTCCGCCTCGACGCATCGGGCACCGCTGATCACCGCGGTCTCCAGTTCGTCTCCCAGCCGGGCCGCGCTCTGGAGGTCCACCTCGCCCGCCACGACCACCACCGTCCGGCCGTCGGCTGTCGTGCTGCCCACGCGCAGCCGCTGTCCACACCGTCAGCCTTCCGGCTGGGCGGCCCTCAGTCAAAGGCCGGTCAGCCAAATCCGGGCCGGCGTGCCGAGGACAGGCCGGGCGCGAGGTCCTCTTCCGACCGCGGCTGATGCACCCCGACCTCATCAATCCCGACTCATGGGGGAATGCTGATCACAGCGGCAATCGCGACCCGGTCTCCATCTGCGGTCGCGCAGACCCGAATTCACAACTGCCGCGGCACAGCTCACCCCATCAAAGGTGAGCGGGAAGACCGCAGCCTCGTACATCGCAATGCTCAACAGGAGCACGTCGGCGATCCCTTCCGCACAGCCGTCGCTCCTGGACGGCGGCGCAGGGCCGTGGTGTCACGGGGATGGAGACGGGGCAGTACCGGCCGGACCTACTCGGCGGGTTCATCGCAGAGACCGGACTGATCACGACACCCCCACGACGTCACCCCGAACCGAAAATCTCAGTAGCGCACGGATGAGCAGCTAGCAGGTGTATTCAAGTTCGGGCCACACAGCTCGTGACTGATCACTTAACCGCTCTTCCCGACCCCGCCCGAGCTGAGTGGCTTAGTTGCGGCCGGTCTGCCAGCGCACATAGTCCCGGGTGAGGCTGTGCCCGGCCACCGCCTTGTCCTCGGTGAGAGCCCCGGCGTTCACCGCGTCGGCGCCGGTCGCCGCGGTGAAACACCCGGCCTTGGCGGAAACCCGCACGGTCGGGTGGGCGGCCAGGACCGGGGCCAGCAGGGTCTGCGCCTGTCTGGTGGCGTAGTTGGGGGCGGTATCGCCATCAGTCAGGACGATGGCGACGCGGACGTGTTCGTGTACTTTCTCGGCCATCCAGACCAACGGATACAGGAGTCTGGAAGAGAACCAGCGGGTGGAGTTCGAGGCAAGCAGAAATGGTCCGCCCCTTTAGCCCTGCGGGCCAGAGGCCAGCAGAGGTTACTGGCAGGCCCTGTGGGGCCTGCCAGTAACTGCTGGTCCTAGACGACGTGGTCCGATGTCAGGACTGTTCCGTTGCCGGTGCCTTGCCGGATACCGCAATACCGGCCTGGTGGAAGTCGTTCACTGCGGCCGCTGTCGTGTGCGGGGCAACTCCGACCGAGTAGTCCAGGCGTACGCGCGTACGAAATCCCGCCGCGACGGCGTCCAGTGCGGTCGCACGTACGCAGTGGTCCGTCGCGATGCCCACCACATCGACCTTCTCGACCCCGCGGGCGCGCAGCCAGTCCGCGAGGAGGGTTCCTTCTTCGTCGGCTCCTTCGAAGCCGCTCTTGGAGGCGCTGTGAGCGCCTTTGTAGAAGACGGCATCGACCTTTCCGCCGGCGACGGCGGGGACGAAGTGGGGGTGGAATTCGCTGCCCTCGCCTCCGGCCACGCAGTGGACGGGAAAACTGTCCTTGAAGTCCGGGGACTCGGAGAAGTGACCCCCCGGGTCGATGTGGTGGTCGCGGGTGGCCACGATGTACTGGTACTCACGTCCCGCGGTCTGTTCCACCAGGTCAGCGATCCTGGCCGCGATCCGCGCGCCGCCCGGTACGGGGATACTGCCTCCCTCACAGAAGTCGTTCTGCACATCCACGACGATCAAGCCTCGGTTCACCATGACCACCCTTCATCACGACGGAACAACCCCCCGCGTTCTACCCGCCCTCACACGCCCCGGGGGACAGCGGCGGCTGAGCTCACCCACACGGCCCACGGGCTTCACCGCAGGAACTGTTCACACCCGCACGCCGCCTCCAGGCGGCGGGCCGAGCAGGCCGGTTATGCGACTGGCTCATACGTCACGCTCTGGTCCGGGCACAGCCGACCGCCACCTCGCGCAGGACACCACCACGGCGGCCTCCCCCTGATCGTCGCCCGGCGCCGCCTCCCCCGTCGGCTCCGGGCGGCCCCCGAAGCTCCCGGCAACCGCATCACACCACCGGCTGCCGGGGCCCTCTCCGCTCGAGTCTCAGTTGTGTTCGTAGCGCACGACGGCTTCGCCCAGATATCGCTTCACCAGGGCGGGCAGGGCGCTGGTGTGGTCAGGCCTTGTGGATCTTCCAGTCGGCGACGCTGGAAGCGCGGTTGAAGTAGGCGTTGGTGCAGACGTCGAGTTTGCCGCCCTGCGTGTCGCCCCCGGCGTGCTGGTTGGTCTCCAGGAAGCCGCCGTTGCCGTCGTAGGTGTTCCACAGATGGACGACGTCCCCCACTCGGACGTTCTGGTCGCCGGGTGTGGAGGTCTGGGCGAAGAACCGCCACTTACCGCTGCCCTGGGCGCGGTCGTTGGACTCCGCGGTGGCCACGTCGTACTTGCCGCCGGCGTTCTTCTGGTCGGTGCTGGCGTGGTTGGCGGTGTCGAGGTAGCCGCCGTCGCCGGAGTAGAGGTTGCGCAGGTGGATCAGGTCCCCGCTCACGACCGGATTGCCGGCTGCCTTGCCCGAGGCGGAGAGGACCTCCCACGTGCCCGTGCCCGCGCCCGCGCCCGTGGCGCGGGTCGGCGAGTCCGCAGTGGCCACGTAGTGCTTGAGCCCTGCCGAGGTGTGGTGGTTGAGGGTGTCGAGGTAGCCGCCCTTGAAGTCGTCATACCCGTTCTGCAGGTGGATCTTGTCGCCGTACTTGAGCTCGTTCGCCATGTGTCTTCCTTCGCCGCCGGAGATCGCACTGACTGTGCCGGGCATACATGCCGTCGGCACGGCCTCATGAGAGCGGCGGCACAGGCGCGGGCGGTAGACGGCAGGAGGACACACAGGCCACTTCGGCGGCGCGGGTTTATCTGGCCCTCGCGGCCCGGTTGCAAGGGGGGCGCAGCGCGCAGAAACCGTCCTCCGTACGTTGGTTCACGACTTCGCGGCACTCCACAACGACGGGAAATCAGTGCTGATCGCTTCCCCGTCGCCATTCTCGCGAGTGAGTCCCGCGGCGCCGCGTTGACGCCCGTTGTCACCGGCACAGACCGGGTCGGGTGCTGGAGGAGCCACAGCTGCCCAGGGTGACACCGGGGCCGCGCTGTCGTTGGACAGCGCGACTCCATACAGCCGGGTCCCGGGAATGTCATGGCTGATCCCCCCGGGACCCGTAGGTGTCCGACTCGTGGCAGGATCTCTCCGGCCGTCCTGGCAGTGCCCGTCGGCGGCTTCGGCGTCGGTCATGAACGCGCCTGTGTCTCAAGTCGGCTCTTCGCCGGCCTAACCGGGCGGCGAAGAGCCGCAAGGGCTGTCTGCTCAACCCCTGGCCCATCGGGTGACCCACGTTCCCGCGTCCTCACCTGACGGGTCGAGCAGGCGAGGACGGGCAGCCAGGACGGGTGCCGCAGCCGACTCGGGGATGACCGCGGCACCCGCCACCGCACAGCCCGCAGCGGGAAGAACCGCTATGGGGCGACCGTGCCAGTGCCCCGCTCACCGGCCGCCATGCTGCGCCGTCGAGTGGCGCGTCGGCGGAGGCGTCGCGCGCGGCCCCGCCGTCGCGCGCGAGGACACCTGGGGGCGCCTGATCCCCTCGCTCGCCGCCCAGTGCGTCAGGAAGAGGCCGCCCGGCGCGAGTTCATCGACGACCTCCTCTACGGCCGCAGCGATCCGGGCCGCCTCGCCGAACGCGTTGAGCGCTTCGGTCTGCGCCTGTCCCACGCGCACGCGGTCGCCGTCGCACAAGGCCCGGACGCCTACGACGAGGGCGACCCCGTGCCCCGCCAGCTGGAGCGTGCGCTCATCTCCCGCTTCGACGACCGCAGCATCCTGCTCACCACCAAGGACGGCCGCCTGCTGTGCATCGCCCCCGGCCCCCAGGACGAAGTGCTCACCTACTTCGCCAGGCAGGCGCACGCCGCCACCGACGGCGGCCGGGTCGCCATCGGCCGGCCCCAGCCCGGCCCCGGCGGCGTAGTCCACTCCTACGAAGAGGCACTCAACACCCTGGAACTCGCTGAGCACCTCGACCTCGACGACCCGGTACTGCACGCCGCCGACCTGCTCGTCTACCCCGTCCTCACCCGCGCAAGGAGTGGGCGCCGCGTTCGCGGGCGGACTCGGCGGCCTCCAGGATCAGGATCGTGCCGCCCTCTCCGGGCACATAGCCGCAGGCGTCGCGGTCGAAGGGAAGGTAGGCGCGGGCGGGGTCCTCGCTGGTGCTGAGCCGGCCGCCAGCGAGCTGCGCAACCCGGCCCCAGGGGCACAGGGAGGCGTCGACGCCGCCGGCCTGGTCGCTGACGACGACGCCGCTGGGGCCCTTCATGCCGTTGCGGATGGATCGGCCACGTTCGCGCTCGCGCCCGGTTCCAGCCTGGCGACGATCACGGTGCTGTGCACGCGTGCCCGCCCCTCTCCACTCTCCACGTGGAATGCCCACGTTGACAGGGGACTGCGGGGTGGGCCAGACGATCGTCATGAGGGGGGCTTCGCGGGGGTGTTCCGGCGAGCGGTACGGCTGTGGACGACCGGTACGGCAGTGGCGAGGCGACCGGCCTCGCGATAGCGCCCCAGTCAGCGGCAAGGCCATCTGGACCGCGCCGGTCAGGGCGGTACGTCGCCGTACTGCGTGCCTTCGATCTGGTTACGCTCCCACTTTTCCGTGCGGACACGTCCTCCGCTCACCCCCCTGCCTTCACCGGCTGCCGCTCGGCGCTGCCGGTGAAGGCGGGTCCGGCGTGTCGGAGGAGGGCGTGGACTGCCGGGTTGCCGGTGTCCTTCCAGGCGAGGACGAGCAGGGCCGGGTCCGTGGCGTCGTCGATGGGGCGGGACACCAGGCGTTCGTGCTGCGGGGCGGCCATCGACTCGGTCAGGAGGGCGACGGCGAGGCCGCGGGCGGCGAGGTCGGCGACGGCGTTCGCGGCGCTCGCCTGGAGCGTGATCGTGGGGGTGAGCCCCTGGGCGGCGCAGGCGTCGTCGAACGCCGCGCGCACCCCGGTGCCGGGCGGCATGCACACGACCGGGTAGCCGACGACGTCACGCAGGGTCGGCCGGGGCAACACTGCGAGGGGGTGCCCGGGCGGGACAGCGACGACCAGCCGCTCGCTGACGACGGCCAACGTCTGGAGGTCCTGTGCGGCGGGTCCGGTCGTTCCGGCCAGGGCCAGGTCGATGCTTCCGGCGCGCACAGCGTCGAACAGCCGGTCGGAACGGTCCTCCAAGAGGGAGATCTCGACGCCGGGGTGCTCGTTGTGGAAGGCGGCCAGCGCGTCGAAGAGCGGCGTGACGGTGCACCCCACGACCATGCCCACCACCAGCCGGCCCCGGATCAGGCCGGTCACTTCGTCCACCGCCTGTCCGACGCCCTCGGCTGCAGCGAGGACGGCACGGGCGCGCCCCATGGCCGCCCGTCCGGCCACGCTCAGGGTGACGCTGCGGGCGGAGCGTTCGAAGAGGTCGGCGCCCAGTTCGCGTTCGAGCTGGCGGATCTGCGCGCTCACGCCGGACTGACTGATGCCCACCCGGTCGGCGGCCCGGGTGAAGCTCTCCTCTTCGGCCACCGCGACGAAGTACTCCAGCTGCCTCAGGTTCATGAGCAGTAATTGTAGATCGCAGAATTTTCAGCTGTTGGACTTCTGGCGCATCGTTTGACCACCATGGAGGAAGTCACGAACGGAACCGAGGAGGATTTTGTGTCGAACCACGAGAAGGCCATGCGCCCCGAGGACATCACCCGCCTCTTCGTCGCGCGGGCCAATGCGGGCGACGCGGACGGTGTCGCCGCCCTCTACGAGGAAGACGCCGTGCTGGCCTACCCGCCGGGCGAGCAGACGGTGGGCCGCGAGGCGATCCGCGCGCTGTGGGAGAAGGTGCTGTCCAGCGGGGCCGAGTTCACCCCGGAGACACCCCTGCCCACCCTGCTCAGCGGCGACCTCGCGCTCACCTCGAGCCCGCCGAAGGACGGGGCCGGCGCCCGCGCCCAAGTGGTGCGGCGGCAGCCGGACGGAAGCTGGCTGCGCGTGCTCGACCAGCCGGAATTCGTCACGCCGACCGGCTGAGCGGACCGGCGGGGACGACTCAGGAGACAAGCGAGGAGTGGTGAGGCCCCCGGGCTGTGAGCGACCTGCCTACGGTGCGGCTCGCGGGGCCCCGGGGCCTTCTCGCGCGCACTGTGAGAAGACCCGCGGACTACCCAACCGTGTGCGGGGGACGCAGCTGAGGGTGCGCTGGACGGGTGCGCCCGAGGACGCGACGTGGGCGAAATGGCGGCACATGCCGTCCGGTGGATTTCGGCCCGGCATGACGCGGCCACGGAGACCACGTTCCCAGCCACCCTTGTTCACAGCCTCATCGAGACCACGGAGACGCACGATGTGCCACGACGATGGCTCGTCCCACCTGGCCCAAAAGCCCCAACCGCCCCTGAACACCCCCACCCCAGAGAAGCCCTTGACTCCAGAAACGCCCTTGACCCCAGAAACGCCCTTGACCGCAGAAACGCCCTTGACCGCAGAGACCCTCATCGAGGTGGAGGATTTACGGGACGCGGGCACGCCCCGCAGCGGCGGCGAGGACGACGAGCACGTCAAGGCGCTCACCGACGTGGAGGACCGGCTGCCGCCGATCATCGTGCACCGTCCCACCATGCGGGTCATCGACGGCATGCACCGGCTGCGCGCCGCCAAGCTGCGCGGAGCGCGGCGCATCCGGGGCCGGTACTTCGAGGGCGACGAGGCGGACGCGTTCGTCCTCGCGGTGCGCGCCAACGTCTCGCACGGTCTGCCGCTCTCCTTGAACGACCGCCGCGCCGCCGCGGCGCGCATCGTCGCCAGCCATCCCCGCTGGTCCGACCGCCGGATAGCGGCCGCCACCGGCCTCGCCGCCCGCACGGTGGCCTCGCTGCGCCGGGAGGCCGGCGTGGACGGGACCGCCGACGGCGCCCGGCGGATCGGCCAGGATGGCAAGGAGCGGCCGGTCAGCAGCGCCGAAGGGCGCCGCATCGCCGGGGAGTTGATCGCCGAGGACCCGGAGCTGTCACTGCGCGCGGTGGCCCGGGAGGCCGGCATCTCACCGGAGACGGTGCGCGACGTGCGCAGCCGGGTCCGGCGCGGCGAGGACCCGGCGCCGCCCCGGGCGACCGTGAACCGCTCCGACGTCGAGCCGCAACGGACGGAGGGCGGGTCAGGCCGGGACGGGCAGACCCGCCGCGCAGGCGGCGTCCGCCGCGTGCCTGTGCCGCCCCGGCGCGGCGCCCACGGCCGCAGCCTGCTCAGGCGGCTGCGCAACGACCCGGCGCTGCGGCTCAGCGAACCGGGCCGGGCCCTGCTCCGGCTGCTCGACGCCCAGGCGATCGACGAGGACGGCTGGCGGCGGATCGCGGCGAGCGTGCCCGCGCACCGCAGGCGGATGACCGTGCAGGCAGCCCTCGGCTGCGCGCAGGCGTGGCAGGAGTTCGCCCAACGCCTGGATCCCGAGCTGGAGTCGGCGGAGCCGCCGAGCGGTTGAGCGGTTGAGCGACGACACGTCCGGCGCGCGGTCTTCATACCGCGCGCCGGACGTCTCTTCGCACCCGGCTCCTCAGGTCTCGCTCCGCCGGACCCGCACCGTCCCGTCGCGCATCGCGAGGCAGGCGAGCATGCCGACGACCAGCATGCCCACCGGCAGCCACAGGGCGCCGGAGACGGCGTCGGCCACCGCCCCGGTGTCGGAGCCGTCCCCGGCGGAGGCCATCCCGCGCTGGAGCAGGACGCTCACCGCGGCGCTGCCGAAGACGCTGCCCACCTGGCGCGCGGTGTTGTAGACGCCGGACGCGGCGCCCATCACCGGGCCGGGGATCTCGCGGGTCGCCACGTTGGCGAGGGGCGAGAACAGCGAGCCGGTGCCGACGCCGCACAGCGTGAGCGCCAGGACCCACGCCCACACCGGGGTCGCGGCCCGCGCCGTGAGGGCGAGGGCGGCGATGCCGCAGCCGAAGGCGAGGAACCCGCCCATCGCCACCCGCGCGCCGCTCACCCGGTCCGAGAGCCGGCCGGAGAACGGGCCCACCACGCCCGCCGCCACCGCGAGCGGCAGCGTGATCAGGCCGAACACGAACGGCGAGTAGCCGCGGGCCGTCTGGAGGTACAGCGTCAGCGGCAGATACAGACCGGTGAGGGCGAAGCCGACGGCGAGTCCGCCGACGCAGGCCGCGGAGAAGTCCCGGTGCTTGAAGAGCGAGAGCGGGATCAGCGGCTGCCCGAAGAAGTGCTGGCGGACGACGAACGCCACCAGGAGGAGTGCGCCGAGAACGATCAGGTGGGTCACGGTCAGCGGGCCCGCCACTGTGGACCAGTGGTAGTACTCGCCGTTCTGCACGGCGAAGACCAGAGCGAGCAGGCCGAGGCAGGACAGCAGGGTGCCGAGCACGTCGAACCGCTCGCGCTCGCCGCGCGGCGCGCCGCGCACCCCCCCGGGCACCAGGACCGCGGCGAGGAACAGGCCGGCCACGCCGATCGGCACGTTCACCCAGAAGATCCACTCCCAGCCCGCGGTGTCCACGAACAGGCCGCCCAGCAGCGGGCCGATGGCGGTGGCGACGCCGCCGACCGCGGCCCAGATGCCGAGGGCCGCGCCGCGCCGGTCCGTCGGGAAGAGCTGCGCGATGAACGCCATCGTCTGCGGCGCCATGGTGGCCGCCCCGATGCCCTGGAGGGCCCGGCCGGCGATGAGCAGCACCGGCCCGGTCGCGAGGCCGCAGAGCAGCGACGCGACGGTGAAGAGCACCAGCCCGGTCACGTACATCGGCTTACGGCCGAGGCGGTCGCCGAGCCGGCCGGAGAGCAGCAGCGGGACGGCATAGGCCAGCAGGTAGACGCTGTTGACCCAGCTCACCTGATTGAGGTCGATGTCGAGGTCGGACATGAGCGCCGGGACGGCCACGTTGGTGATGGTGGTGTCCATCATCAGCAGGAAGAAACCGACGCACAGTGCGGCCAGGGCGGCCCAGGGCCGCGCCCCGTCCTGTTGGGGCGGACGGGGCGCGGGGGACGAGGTCCGGGTCGGCGTGGTCACCGCCGGCCTCCTTCCGCCGTCCCGGTGAGTCCCTGGGAGCGGTCACCGCCGGTCCGGGCGGCGCCGGCGCGGTGCCATTCCAGGACACGTAGCTGCGGACGTCCGACGAGGGCGTGTCCGTACAGGGTGAGGGTGTCGCCGTCCAGGCGCAGGTCGCGCGTCTGCACGGTGTCCAGCCAGGCCGGGTCGGGGGCGAGCGTGATGCGGTGGTGCACCCGGTCGCCCTCGCGGTGCCACTCGCCCGCGTAGCTCATGTACGTGGCGGGCGGGCGGGCGCCCGGGGCGGCGTCGGGGGCTTCGCCGGTGCGCATCATCGTCACCGACAGATGGCCCAGGGCCGAGTAGACGAGCAGGCCCTCCGGGTCCGGGCCCAGTGGTCCGGGCAGTCGCTCGCCCCCTTCGCCCACGTCGTGGAACGAGGCCAGCCGCCACACGCCGGCCAGCGACGCGCCGGCCGCCTCCGCGGTGTCGCCGGGCGCCGGTGGCGCGGTGACCGTCCCCGCCGCGCCCGTCCGGCCGATGCTGTACTGCTGGTTCATCCGCGTCACCCCTCGGGTCGTCTCGCGCGTGCCGGCCCACCGGATCCGGGGGCCACTTCGTCGTCGGGGACGCTCTCAGGTCGGGATGCCCTCGCGCCGGATCTGCGGCACCTCGATACCCAGTGCCCGCAGTTGCTGGTACGGGTTCATGAACTCCCGCTCCTGCTTGATCTTCCCGTCCTCCAGGTGGAAGAAGTGCAGGAAGTGGTTGCGGTAGTGGCCGGGGGGATAGCCCGGGAAGAGGATCTGGCCCTCGCCGTCGCACTCGACCCAGAACCGGTTCGGGTCCTGCGTCTCGTACACTTCGATGTTCTTCCACTCCCAGTCCGGGAAGCACTGGAGCGACCATTCGCCGTGCGCCTTGAGCTTGTCCCGGCCCCGGGACGCGATCGGCTCCTTGGTGTCGCCGGTCCACAGGCCGGCCTCGCCGTCCTCGGCGAAGAGCTGGTAACGGGTCAGCCGGGTCTCGCCCTTGCGGCTGAGGTAGTCCTCGACGACCGCCCGGTGGCGGCGCCGCAGTTCGGCGTCGGCCGCGGTGTTGTCGGCGAAGGTACGGGGCGTGTTCGCGGTGTCGGTCATGGTGGTGCTTGCTCCTCAGGTGGGGTCGGGGTGTCGCTCAGGCGTCGACGAGGCGGACGATGTCGTCCACGGAGCGGGCGGTGTTGAAGGTCCGCAGGTCGAGGGTGACGCCGAGGCGCTCCTCCAACTGGACGAAGGCCCGCAGCGAGCTGAGGCTGTCCCACTGGTGGGCGGCGAGCCGGGGCTGGAGCCGCAGCTCGCCCTCGGTGGTGTCGAGCACCTCGCTCAGGGTCTCCAGGACGTGGTCGCGTATGCCGGGGGAATCGGTCATGGTCGGTTTCTCCTCCCTGGGTGTGTACGGGTCAGCGGGTGCCGGCGTCCGGCCCGTCGGCCGCGGCCAGGCCGATCCAGGCCGGGGGCGCGGGGAGTTCGCCGGTGAGGTCGAGGCGGTGGACGCCGGGGGTGCTGGTCCGGGCGAAGCCGGCGCGCTCCCACAGGTCGGCGGCGACACCGTTGCGTCCGGTGTCGCGATGGCGGCCCTCCAGGGCGACGGCGCCCGCTTCCCGGGCGCGCTCTGCGAGCCAGGCCACGGCCGCCAGTTCTACATCGCGGCCCAGCACCCGGCAGCTGAGCACGAAATTCTCCACGGACCACACCGGCCCGGTACCGGTGTCCTCCTCGACCCGGCGGACCCAGGCGGCGCCGACGATGCCCTCGTCGCCGAAGCGGTCCCGCACCGCGAACGAGGCCGCGAACCGGTCGTCGGCCTCCGCTGCGGCCCGGGTGCCCGCCTCGTCGAAGCGCTCACCGGTCAGGTTGAACTGGTTGGTGCGCTGCGAGAGCTGGGCCATGCGCGCCGCCGAGTAGGGGTTCGCGGGCGCCGGGGTGAGGGCGATGTCCAGGGCGCGCAGGTACTCCTCGGGCGAGCCGAAGCCGCCGGAGAAGGCATGCCGTTCGGCCCGGGTGCGGTACAGATCCGGGCGGGCCCGGTCGGTGCCGGTCAGCTCGGCGACATCGAAGAGACCGCGGCTGAGCAGGGACCGCACCAGGTGGGCGGGGTCGCCGGCGGCCGGGACGACGGTCGTGCCGGGCAGCTCGTCGGCGACGAGGCCGCACTCGAAGGGCGAGTCGTCCACGAAGACGAAGGAGTCGGTCGACAGGGAGAGCGTCTCGGCGATCTCGCGCAGGTTGGCGGCCTTGGAGGACCAGTTGACGGCCGCCGCGGAGAACGCGTCCCGGCGCAGCAGCATCTCGGGGTGCTCGGCCAGGACCTCGTCCACGGGCTCCGCGTCGTTCTTGCTGACGGCGACGAGAACCACGCCCTGCTCCCGGAGCCGGAGCGCGGTGCGCTGGAGCTCCTGGTAGCAGTTGCCGGGGTACAGCCCACCCAACTCGATGCCGTGCGGCCCGACTTCGCCGAGAACTCCGCCCCACAGGGTGTTGTCCAGGTCCAGGGCGAGCACCTTGCGGGACAGCCCCAGGGTGGCCTGGGCGTAGCGGCGCACCTCGTCGGCGAGGAGGGCCAGGGCGGCGTCGGTGTAGGGCAGGTCGCCGAACCGGTGAAGCCGGTCGTCGCGCACCCGGACGGCGGAGTCGGCGAGTGCGCCGGCGAGGTCGGCGACCGCGACGCGGGGGCTCTCCTCGGCCAGGTGCAGCAGACCCGCGTTGAGCCGGTGCCACGCCTTTGCGAGCGCGGCGCGCTCCCTCCAGCCCAGCACGCTGTCGCGCAGCTGCGCCGGAAGCGGCACGGTGTGCAGCACCACGTCGGCGCCGCCGCACCGGGTGGCGCCGAGCACCAGGTCGCGCAGTTCGTCCAGGCGGGCGTGGATGTACTCGCCGACGCCGTGCACGTCCTGCGCCGACCAGTCGTCCGGCAGGAAGTAGGCGTCGTCGAGCAGGCAGCTCACCAGGTCGGGTCCGCCCTCCACGGCGTACTCGCCGGAGCCGAGCGTCAGCTCGAACGAGCCGTACCGGCCGCTCTCCACGCGCGCGACCGCGCCGGCGCCGAAGAGGGCCGCGCGCAGCAGGTCGGGGTAGGAGCCGGGGGTGCAGGTGGCGAGGACCAGCACGTCGATCTCGTGCGCCGAGCGCGCCGAGGTGCTTCCGGGTGCCGCGGTGAACTCCGCCAGCACACGCCCCGCGCGTTGCAGCCGGGCCGGCTCGTCGCACTCCAGGAGCGCGGTGCGCAGCCGGGGCCCGGGCGGGGTGCCGTCGGCGACCACCTCCCGTAGCCGCGGGATCAGGTCGGCCGCGGCCCGGTCGTCGGGGGCGGTGGGGGTGGGTCGGGTCGGTCGGATGGTCGTGGGGTGCCGGGAACTGGTCATGGTGACGCCGCCTCGTCCTCTCTCCACGGGGGTTGGGGTGTCGGTCGGGCACACGGGTGCCGCCGGGGTGGCCCCGGAGGCCAGGCCCGCAGGAGCGCGGGACGCCGCCTGGACGGCCCCAGAGGTCAGACCCGCAGGAGCGTGGCGCACCAGCGCATGCCGGTGGAGATGCCGCACAGGGCCACCAGGTCGCCGGGGGCGAGGTCGCCGCGCTCGTTGTGCAGGGCGAGCGAGACCAACTGGTCGGCGGCACCCATGTGGCCGTGCTCGCGGGCGAACCGGGCGTTGGTTCGTTCGGTGGGGATGCCCAGCGGGCCGGTGATCTTCTCGATGGCGCCGGGCCGGGCGTCGTTGATGTAGATGGCCCGGTCGATGTCCTCGCGGGTGAGGTCCACCCGGCCCAGGGCCATGTCGACGGCCTCCACGACGTTGGTGTTGCGGGCCGACAGGAAGCGCTCGAGGCGGCGCGGGTCGTTGCCGAAGTGGGCGTGCAGCTTGGCGTAGCCCACCGACTCGGCGCTGGTCCACCCGGGCGGCGCCACGGGGGCCACGGCGCCGCCGTAGTCGCCGCGGAACCAGTCGCACACGTCCGGGTCGGAGAAGTGCTCGGTGGCCAGCCACCGGTAGCCGGTGTGGCCGCGCCGCAGGACGACCGCGGCCGCGCCGTCGCTGTGCACGCAGTCGTTGATGTTCATGCGGTTGCGGTGGTGCTCGCTGACCCGGTTGACCGCGGCGTACACCACCGTCCGGATGTCCGGGTGCACCGCCATGGCGCCGGCGATGTGCCCGAAGGCGGTGATGCCGGCGCCGCATCCCTCGTTGTCGAGGAGCAGCGTCTTCGTGCGCGGAATGCCGAGATCGCGGGCGAGCGCGGCGGAGGAGTCCCAGTAGAGGTACTCGGGCATCTCCGAGGTGGCGAGGACGACGAGGTCGACATCGGCCGCGTCGAGGCGGGCGTCGGCCAGGGCCTTCTCCGCCGCCTCGGTGGCCAGGTCGACGGCGAACACGTCGTCGGGGGCCTTGTGGTAGGTGTCGCAGCCCCATCCCAGGACGCGTTCGGGATCGTCCACGTAGTCCTTCGCCGTCGCCGCGACATCGCGCTCCTCTCCGAATGCGTATCCGAAGTTCGTGATGCCGAAATCGACCAGGGGGCTCGTCATATTCCTTTCCCTCCCATTTTTCCTCCGCCGGATGACGGCCTTTCGCACGGAAGGCTAGAACGACTTGCGACTCGCTTTCCAGTGTCAGAATTTGGCGGTCCGTGGGCGTGGGGGGGGGGGGGGGGGGGGGGGAGGGGGGGGGGGGGGGGGGGGAGGGGGGGGAAAGAAGAGAAAAAAGATGTTGCACAGACCACCAACTCCC
>NZ_JBVIPA010000045.1:0-12307 GCF_055578365.1 Streptomyces sp. NPDC033131 | reverse complement strand
CCTTCCCCTCCCCTCTCCCCCCCTCCCCCCCCCCCCCCCCCCCCCCCCCCCCCCCCCCCCCCCCCCCCACTCCCACGGACCGCCTTTTGACACAGCCCCGCAGCTCCTACTAGACCTCTGTGAATGCCTATATCGGCCCATCGACGAAGCGACCCTGGAGGGATCATGGTTTCTTCCGGAAACACCGTCGGCGGCACGACGGAGGAGGAAATGCTGCGCAGCATCTGGCAAGACGTGCTTGAGGTGCCGCGGGTCGGGTACTCCGACAATTTCTTCGATCTCGGCGGCCATTCCCTGCTGCTGCACACCGTCCGCGAGGAGATGCGCACCCGCATGGGTGCGGACGTCCCGCTCACGGACCTGTTCACCTACCCGACCATCGACGCCGTCGCCGCCCATCTGCGCGACCAGCGGGGGGTGTCCGATGGCCCCGTCCGCTGACATCGCCGTGACCGGGCTCGCCTGCCGCTACCCCGGCGCCCGGGACCACGAGGAGTTCTGGAGCAATCTGGTGGGCGGCAGGGACACCGTCACCCGGGGCCCGGACCGCCCCGCCGCGGCGGGCGGGACGTACACCCCCGCGCGGGGTGTGCTGGACCGGCCCGAGTGGTTCGACGCCGAGTACTTCGGCTGCTCGCCACGCGAGGCGAGCCTGCTGAGCCCGCAGCACCGGATGTTCCTGGAGTGCGCCGCCGAGGCCCTCGACCACGCGGGGCACGACCCCGGCCGGCACCCCGGCCTGCTCGGCGTCTATGCCGGCGGCACCGACACCGGCTACGACCGGACCTTGCGAGAGAGCGGGGACTCGGCTGCGTCACTCTCCGACCTGGAGATCCTGCTCGGCACCGCGCCCGACTACCTCGCCGGCCGCGTCGCCTACAAGCTCGGCCTGCGCGGTCCCGCCGTCACCGTGCAGGCGGCCTGCGCGACCGCTCTGGTCGCCGTGCACACCGCGATCCGGGCCCTGCTCGCCGGTGACTGCGACATGGCGCTCGCGGGCGGCGCGGCCGTGCGCGGTCTCGAAAAGGAGTCGCCGTACACGCCGGGCGGGATCATCTCCCGGACGGGCGTGTGCCGCGCCTTCGACGCGAACGCGGACGGCACGGTCGGCTCCGACGGCGTCGGCGTCGTCGTACTGCGCCCGCTGGAGGCCGCGCTGGCGGACGGCGACCCGGTGCATGCCGTGCTGCGCGGCTCCGCCGTCGGCAACGACGGGCCCGACCGGGTCGGCTTCACCGCCCCCGGCGTTCTCGGCCAGGCGCGGGTCGTGCGCGCGGCGCAGCGCGCGGCGGGGGTGGCGCCCGCCACCATCGGCTACGTCGAGGCGCACGGCACGGCGACGCCGCTCGGCGACCCCATCGAGGTGGCCGCGCTGACCCGCGCCTTCGAGGAGGGCGCCGAGGGCTTCGGTGACCGTGAGCGGCCGTGCCTGATCGGCGCGGTCAAGAGCAACATCGGGCACACCGACGCGGCGGCGGGCGCGGCCGGCCTGATCAAGGCCGTGCTCGCGGTCGAACGCGGGCTGATCCCACCCACCGCCCACTTCACCCGGCCCAACGCGCAGATCGACTTCGCCGGCACCCCGTTCGAGGTGGCCGAGCGGGCCGAGGAGTGGGACGGCGGGCCGGGTCCGCGGCGCGCGGGCGTCAGCTCGTTCGGCATCGGCGGCAGCAACGCGCACGTCGTCGTCGAGGAGCCGCCGGCCGCGCCGCCCGGCGCACCCGAGGACGGCTCTCCGCAGCTCCTCGTGCTGTCCGCGGCGAGCCCGGAGGCGCTGTCCGCCATGGCGGACCGGCTCGCGGAGCACCTGCGGGCCCACCCGGAACTGCCCGTCACGGACGTCTGCCGAACCCTCCAGGAGGGCCGCCGGGTCCTGCGGCACCGCGCCTTGGCGGTGGTCGACAGCGCCGCCGACGCCGTCGCGGCACTCACCGAGGACCGCGCCGACCGCCTGACGGTCGCCGGCCCGGACGGCACGGACGGCCTGGACGACGGAGTCCTCGCGCAGGCCGGCGCCCTCGCGGAGACCGGGCGGCAGTGGTTGAACGGTGAGACACCCGACTGGCCCGCACTGCACGGGAACGCCCCGCGCCGCCGGGTCGTCCTGCCCGGCTACCCCTTCCAGCGGCAGCGGTACGTCGTGGAGGGCCCGCACCGGCCCTCCCCCGCCCAGGACGCGAACGACGCCCCGGCCGCCACGGAGGCAGCCGTCGGCGCCGAGGAAGCAGCAGCCCACGCCGGTGACGACGTCTCCGCCACCCTCCGGAAGCTGTTCGCGGACATCCTCGGCCTGCCCGAGATCGGCCCGGACGACAGCTTCTTCGACCTGGGCGGGGACTCCCTGGTCGCCGCCCAGCTCCTGGACCGGGTCCGCGCGTCCTACGGCGCCGACCTCGACACGCTCGACCTGTACGACGCGCAGAGCCCCGGCGAACTGGCCGCCCTCCTGAAAAAAAGGAGCGGCGCCACGGCGGCCCGCTGACCGGCCCGCCGCCCGAGGCCCGCGCCCATTCGGACGGAGGTCCCATGACCACTGACGTGAACCGCGGACACGTGCTCGTCCGCCGGCACCCCCGCCCCCACGCGACCGGCGAGGTGCTCTGCTTCGCCCACGCGGGCGGCTCCCCGGGCGAGTACGCGCGCTGGTCCGACGAACTGCCCGACGACATCCGACTGTCGGCGGTGCAGCTGCCCGGCCGCGGTGCGCGCGCCGCCGAGGCACCGTCGACCAGCGTTCACGAAATCGCCGAGGAAGTGGCGGCGGCACGCCCCACGGTGCCGTTCGTGCTCTTCGGGCACAGCTTCGGCGGGCTGCTCGCCCACGAGGTCGCCCGGGCCCTGCGCGCCCGGGGTGGCCCGGCGCCGGAGCGGCTCGTCGTGTCGGCGTGCCCCGCGCCGCCACTGCCTCACTCCCCCACGCCCCTGCACGCCCTGCCCGACGAGGCGTTCCTCGCCGAGGTCGAACGGCGCTGGGGCAGGCTGCCGGAGCCGGTGCGGGAGCGCCCCGAGCTCCTGGAGCGGGCGGTGGCCGCTTTCCGGGCCGACGTCACCGCCTTCGAGACCTACCGGTGCCCGGCCGACGACCCGCTGGAGTGCCCCGTCACCGCCTTCGTGGGCGACGAGGAACGGGACGCGCTCGCGCCCGAACGCTGGGGCGCCGCCACGCGCGGCCCCCTGAGCGTGCGGGTCCTGCCCGGCGGCCACTTCTACCTCCGCGGCGACCCTCAACGGGCTGCCCTCCTCGCGGAGTTCCGCGCGGCCCTTCATCCGACGACCACCCCTGGGGCCCCCAAGGCCCCCGTAGCGACACATGGGAGGCACCAGTGACCAGCCCCATCACGACCACCACCGTCCCGGCCCCGGCCGGCGTCTTCGACGCACCCCCGGCCGATCCGCTCGCCCTGTTCCGCGACTGGCTCGCCACCGCCCGTGAGCAGGGCGTCGACGACCCCGGAGCGCTCGCGCTCGCCACGACCGACGCGGACGGCCACGCCGCCAACCGCATCGTCCAGATCGTCGGCACCCCGGACGACGGCATCGTCTTCACCACCCACTCCGGGAGCCGCAAGGGCCGCGAACTGGCCTCGGTGCCCTGGGCGTCGGGCCTGCTCTACTGGCGCGAGAGGAAGCAGCAGATCATCCTCACCGGCCCGGTGACGCCGGTCTCCGACGACGAGTCCGACCGGCTGTGGAGGTCCCGGGCCAAGGAGACCCACCCCATGTCGGCGGTCTCCCAGCAGAGCATGCCCCTGGAGGACGAGGACCGGCTGCGGGCCGCCGCCGAGCGGGTCGCGGCCGAGGACGGCCCGGTGCCGCGTCCGCCCGCCTACACCGGCTACCTGCTCGCCCCGCAGGCCGTGGAGTTCTGGCAGGGAAGCCGGGACCGGCTGCACCGGCGGCTGCGCTACGACCGGGCGACCGGCGCCGAGTCCGCCGGATGGACCAGCCGACGCCTCCAGCCCTGACCCGCACCACCGTTCGGCCCCGTACTTCGAGGAGCTCTGCCATGACCGCACCCGCCCACGCCTCGGGAACCGCGCCCGCAACCGCGGACATCGTGCGCGCCCGCGCCTACGCCGTCGCCGACGTCTTCACCTCCGTACCGCTCGAAGGCAACCCGGTCGCCGTGTTCCTGGACGGCGACGGACTGTCCGCCGAGCGCATGCAGCGCATCGCCAGGGAGATGAACCTCTCGGAGACCACGTTCCTCATGCCGCCGACCGCCGACGGGGATCTGCGTGTGCGCATCTTCACTCCCGTCAACGAGCTGCCCTTCGCCGGCCACCCCACCCTCGGCACCGCCTGCGTGCTCGGCTCCTCGCCGGCCGCCGCCGTGCTGCGGGCGCGGATGCCGGGCGGCGGAGTGGATGGCGTACGCCTCGAGACCGCCATGGGCACCGTGCCGTTCACCTTCGAACGGAACGCCTCCGACGGGCAGGTCACGGCCGCCGTCATGACCCAGCCGGTGCCGACCTGGAACCCGTACGAGGACGAGGCCCTGCTGCTGGAATCCCTGCGTCTGCGGGCGAGCACGCCGCCAGTGGAGATCTACCACAACGGCCCCCGGCACGCTCTGGTCGGGCTGCCGGACCTGCCCGCCCTCTCCGCGCTGCGGCCGGACCTGCTGACCATGTCCCGGCTGCCCGACATGGCCGCCAACTGCTTCGCCGGGGCGGACCTGAGGTGGCGCAACCGGATGTTCTCCCCCGCCTACGGCGTCAACGAAGACGCGGCCACGGGCTCCGCCGCCGGGCCCCTCGCAGTGCATCTGGCGCGGCACGGCCTGGCGCCGTTCGGCGAGTGGCTCGACATCGAGCAGGGGGTCGAGATGGGGCGTCCGTCGCTGATGCGCGCCCGCGTCACCGGTGACGCCGGGCGCATCGAGCGGGTGGAGGTCGCGGGCGGGGCGGTCACCGTCGCCCACGGAACGCTCACCGCCTGAGCGTCCGGAACGTGGGAAAGGGGGGCGGGGCCATCGGCCCCGCCCCCCTTTTTTTGCGCGCGCTCAGTCCGCCGGCGGGATGTTGTACGTGCAGCGGAACAGATTCGCCGGATCGTAGCGGCCCTTCAGCTCCCGCAGCCGCCGGTAGTCGTCGGGCTCGTAGGAGTCGCGGACCTGGTCGGTGGTGGTGCGGTCGCCGTAGATGAAGTTGACGCGGCGGCCGACGGTCGCGTCCGCCACGGTCGCGTAGACCGCGTCGTGCACCGGACGCACCGCGTCGGCACCGCCCTCGTCGAGCGCCGAGAGCACCCGCAGGACGTACGCGGCGTCACGGTGCCCGATGGCGCTGGGCACCTCGGGCCGCCGCCGCAGCGCCCCGCCGAGCTGCCGTACGTCGATGACGCAGCCGGCCGGCGCGTCGGGGCCGCCGGCCGCGGCCGCCGCTACGAGGGCGTCCGCGTCGAGGGCGTCGAGCAGCACATTGCTGCCGAGATAGGCGTGCGGGACCGGCGGGTCGGCGTAGACGCGGCCGGACTCGGTGTACGGGATCTCGCCGACGTCGTCGATCAGCCGGGGTCCCAGGTCCCGCATCGGCTTCAGGAGGCGTTCCAGCGAGGCGGCGTCACCGGTGTAGGCGAACCGGACGTGCGCCGCGTACCGCCCGCGCAGCGGCTCCGGCATCGGCGGGATGTCCGGGTACTCCATGACCGAGACGGAGGCGGTCAGTTCGTCGGGCAGCGTGGCCGACCAGGCGACGAAGGCGCGCAGCACGTCGGGGACGAGGCCGGCGTCGAAGTGCAGGCCACCGCCCTGGATCTTCGGGACCGGCACCAGGCCCACCTCGACGGCGGTGACGGCACCGAAGTTGGCGCCCGCGCCACGCAGCGCCCAGAACAGGTCGGGGTCGCTCTCGGCGGTGACGTGCCGGGCGCGGCCGTCGGCGGTGACCACGTCGATGCTGCGCACGTGGTCGGCGGCATAGCCGAACTCCCGGGCCAGGATGCCGAGTCCGCCGCCGAGCAGATAGGAGACGGCACCGACGCCGGGCGCGGAGCCGCTGAGCGGGGCGAGGCCGTGCGGAGCCGCGGCCTCGATGACGCGCTCCCAGCGCACGCCGGCCTCGATGCGCGCGGTGCGGGCGTCGGGGTCGATGTGCACGCCGGTCATGCGGCGGGTGCTGATGAGCAGGGGCCGCTCCGCGACCGAGGCCAAGCCGTGGCCGGTGGCCTGGAGAGCGACCGGCAGGCGGTGCGTGGCGGCGAACTCCACCGCGGCCCGCACGTCGGCGGGGCCGGTGGCGCCGACCACGGCGACCGGATCGTTGCGGAACGCCTGCTGGAATCCGTTCTGTTCGCGGTCGTACTCCTCGGTGCCGGGGCGCAGGACGGGGCCCTGGACGCGTTCGGCGAGCGCGTCGAGCGAGGGTGGCGCCTTGGCGGCGGCGTTCTCGTGGGCTTCGTGCTGGGTCATCGGATCCTCTTCAATCGTCGGTTCGGATGCGTGTGCCGAGCGGGGCGCGCGGGGCCGGTCCGGGGCGGGCGCATGTCAGCGCGTCCGCCCCGGTCCGGTCACCCGTCGTGCCTCTCAGCCGCGCACCACGGTCTTGGACCGCATCAGGAAGCCGGACAGGAAATCGTCGTGCGGCATCCCGGTGTCCGTCCAGTGCGTCGGTACTCCCCCGAGATGGACATTGCTGACGGTCGGCTCGGCGACGATCTCATCCACCACCCCCTCGTCCTCGGTGAACAGGCCCATGACCAGGGTGTCCTTCAGTGGTGCGAGACCGTCGCGCGCCCGGTCCCAGGGCGCCACCCATACGCAGGGAAACGGGAGTTCGGCACCCATTTGCTCGGCGTGCGGGCTGTCCAGCTGGTGCACCGCGGGTCCGACGGCGGCGCTGCCGTCACCCAGGTCGCGCACCATGCGATCACCGCCGAGCAGGACACGGGTGCCCTCGGCGCGGGCGTCCACGTACCGCCGCAGGGCTCGCGCGGCGGAGAGCCGCTGCACCGGCAGGACGGCCGCATCGTCCTCGGGCGGCAGCGCCGGGAGGGCGGCCAGGCGCTCGGCGAGGGCCTCGGCCACCGGGGCGGGATCGCCCTCGACAAGGACACCGGTGGCGTTCACGCAGCCGGTGCCGCCGTGGTGGGCGACGGAGTCGACCAGGGAGTCGAGGTGGGCGCGCCAGTCGCAGTCCCGATCGAGCAGGATCTTGGAGCGGCCGGGGCGCAGCGGGAGCACGCCGGACTCGTCGGCGTGGCCGCGGATCACCTCGTCGCCGCCGTAGGCGAGGTCCGCCCCGCGCAGCATCGCCTCGCCGGCCTCGTGCTCGGTGGGCAGTACGACGACCTGGTCGTCCCCGAAGCCGGCGGCGCGCAGCGCGGTGACGAGGCGGTGCGGGGTGAAGGGCTCGCGCCGGGAGGGGCGGACGGCGACCCGGTAGCCGAGGACGAGCGCCTGCGGCCACAGAGTGTGGGTGCCGGGGTGGTTTCCGGCCGCGTGCACGGCGAACACCTCGCCGCGCCGGGTCCACACCGCGCTTCCGGCGCGGGTGCGGTCGTCCCGCCAGTCGGCCACGGCGCCCGCCGGTCGGGCCGCCGCGACTTCGTCCGCGAGTCGGGCGGTCCGGTCGGCGGCGGTGCGGGTGGCGGCGCGCACCACGGAGATGGGGATGCCGCCCACCCGGCTGACCGCGGACTCGTACTCCGTGACGCTCTGCCCGCCGAGGTCGGCGTGTGCGAAGAGCTCGCCGGCGCGGGCCAGCGCGCGCACCCGCTCCTCGTACGCCAGGGGGGTGGCGCGGCGCAGAGCGGGCATCGTCCGGTCGACGAACAGGGAGGGTACGGTGCCGAGTTCGGCGACCGGCGTGCCGGTGACGTCGGTGACGGGCTGCGCGGTGCGGGAGCGGTAGGTGCCCTTGGCGCCGAGCGCGTCGAGCCGCGGGAGCTCCCCGCCGGTTTCGTGGACGGTGGCCGTGCCGGTGTCGTGGACGGTTGCGGTGTCGTGGGCGGCGGCCATCAGTACACCCCCTCGATGACGGTCTCCTCCTCGAACTCGGCGACCGGCGCGATGTCGGCGACCGAGTCTCCGGCCCGGCCCTCCGGCACGGCCACCCGGGTGGCGAGGTCGCGCTCCAGGTTGTTCGGGAGCAGCAGGGTGCGGCTGACGTGGTTCATCACCACCCGGCCACGCTCGCCGTACGCCACCCGCCGGCCGGTGGCCGGGTCGACGACCGAGAAGGTGATGTACGGGGAGTACGTGTCGAAGACGCACGGGTCGTCGTCACCCAGCCCGGGCCGCTCACCCGCGATGCCGAGGATCATGGTGTTGCCGTAGTGGCCGTACAGGACGGTGTCCGGGAAGATTTCCGTGCGGTACAGGTGCCGGGACTCGGCGTCCATCTGGGTGCCGCCCCAACGGATCGCCCGCACCTTGCTGTTGACCAGGTCGACCAGGTCCTCGCGGCGGGCCAGGCGCTCGAGCAGAGGGGGCGTGATGGTGAGCACGCCGATGTCCTGGGTGCGCAGCACCTCGGCCGCCTGGTCGACGAGATGCTCGGCGTACGCGTCCGAGGCGTCGCGCTTGCCGGCCGCGAGGAGCTTCTTCACCCAGCGCGGGTCGAGGTCGATCCGGTGGCCGATGCTGCCGTGGGTGCGGGCGGACTCCTCGAAGAGCCGGCCGACGAAGTGCGGTCCGGACGGCGTCAGGCCGAGCCACTCCCGGTCCCGGGGGAAGCCGTGGGCGTCGAGGTTGGCGTTGCTCCACCGGGTGACCCGGCGCAGCCAGTCCTCGTCGCACCAGACCCGCTTGGGCGGCCCGGTGGTGCCGCCGCTCTCGAACACCCCGGCCACGGCCGGGCGGTGGCCGAGGCCACGGGGCACGAGGTCGGCGACGGGCACGGTGCGCAGCTCGCCGGCGACGTTCGGGAAGAGCGCGAGGTCGTCGTGGCTCTTGACGTCGGCGCGCGGGTCGAAGTCGAGGGTCTCGGCCCGGCGCAGCCAGAACGGGCTGCCGGTCTCCGGGTCGAAGTGCCATTCCATCGCGGCCCGCACGAACGCGTCGGCGTCCGGTTGTCGGTCGAGGTCGAACGGGATGTCGAGGGCGGAGGTGTCCGCGGGCATGCTGTTTCCTTTACGTCGAGTCGGGTCCATGGCGCGGGACCTGTGCCGGCGCCGGGTCAGTGCGCCGCGGCGAGGGCCGGCCCGAGTCCGTCGAGCACGGGGCTGCTGTAGCGGCCCTCGACGGCGGCTTCCACGTCGAAGGCGAAACGGTCGGTGGGCGGGTAGCCGATCAGCTCCATGGCGCGGTTGGGGGGCAGGGACTCGCGCGGCGCCGCGTCGGACTCCCAGAGCATGAGGGCGCCCCAGCGGTTGCCCTCCCGGTCCGCGACCCAGCACTTCAGACGCAGGCCGGGCACGTCCCGCCATCCCTCGACGCCCTCGTCGCGCAGATAGGCGCGCAGGCTGTCGACGGTCTGGTCCGATTCCTTCAGGTCCCACCAGGCGAGGGATGCCTTCATGACCTCAGTACCTCCTTCAGCATCGTCCCGGCGACCCGCACCCCGTCCTGGGTGAGCAGGGACTCCGGATGGAATTGCACGGAGGCGAAGCGCCGTCCGCGCACCGCGTGCACCTCACCGCTGTCCCGGTCCCGGCTGATGTCCACCGGTCCGAACGCCCCGCCCCGCAACCGGTCGGTGGGGGCGGAGGCGGCGAAGCTGTTGTAGAAGCCGACCCGTTCGCGTGCTCCGAAGAGGTCGATCTCGCGCTGGACGCCCTGGTGGGGGCGCGACTTGCGCACCACGTCGAGACCCAGTTCGCGGCAGAGCACCTGATGGCTCAGGCAGACCGCGAGGAAGGGCCGGCCGTCCCGCAGCAGGCGGGACACGCAGTGCCGCAGCCGGGCGATCCTGGGGTCGTCCACCGCCATGGGGTCGCCGGGGCCGGGCCCCATCACGACCAGATCGGCGCCCTCGAACGGCTCGCCGGACAGGGCGGTTCGTGCGCCGCCGTCCTCCGCACGACCGTACGCGACGGCTTCCTTGTCCATCTCCTGCGGCGAAGGGCCCGCCACCTCGTCGTGCCGCCGCACGGAGACGTCCATGCCGAGCGACGCCAACTGGTGGGCGATCATCGCGGTGAAGGTGTCCTCCGCGTCGACCACGAGGACCCGGCGGCCGGCCAGGGCCGCGTCGGGAGGCGCGGGCGCCGGGCCGTCGGTGAGCCAGAAACCGGCGACCGTCCGGTTGCGGTCCCTGAGCGCGTCCCGCACATCGGGATGGGCGGCGAACTCGGCCGGCCGGCCAGCTTCCAGCGCGGCGAGCAGCCCGGCCGCCTTGGCGCGGGTCTCGGCCGCCTCGGAGGCGGGCGCCGAGTCGCGCACCAGGGTGGAGCCGAGCCCGATGCGCAGCCGTCCGCCCGCGGACAGGTCGGCGGTGCGTATGAGGATGGCCGAGTCCAGGGTGGGCGCACCGCGCGCGTCGCTGCCGATCAGCGCCGCGACGCCGCTGTAGTAGCCGCGCCCCTCCGGCTCGTGACGGCGGATGACCCGGCAGGCACTCTCCAGCGGGCTGCCGGTGACGGTCGGCGCGAACAGGGTCTCGCGCAGAACGTCGCGCGGGTCTCGGTCGCAGCGGCCCTCGATGTAGTACTCGGTGTGCGCGAGGCGGGCCATCTCCTTCAGGTAGGGGCCGCGGACCCGGCCGCCGTCCTCGCAGATCCGGGCCATCATCTTCAGTTCCTCGTCGACGACCATGTACAGCTCGTCGGCCTCCTTGGGGTCGGCGAGGAACTCCATGACGCCCGTCAGCGTCGGCCCGGAGCCCGGGTAGCGGTAGGTGCCGCTGATCGGGTTCATCACGGCGGTCCCGCCATGCAGGCTGACGTGGCGCTCGGGGCTGGCGCCGACCAGCACCCGCTCCCCGGTGTGCACGAGGAACGTCCAGTAGGCACCGGTCTCCTGGTCGAGCAGCCGGCGGAAGAAGCCGAGGGCGCCGGCCACGCCGTGGTCGGCCAGCTCCGCGGTGAACGTCCGCTTGATGACGAAGTTGGCGCCGACGCCCCCGCCGATCTCCTCCTCGCGCACCCGCTCCACGAGCCGCTCGTAGGCGTCGTCGTCCGGCTCGAACCGGCCCCCGGTCGCCCGCACCGGCGTGTCCGGGATGCGGGCGAGGGCGTCGCCCAGCGGCACGGTGTCCTGCTCGGCGACGGTCAGGGCAAGCAGCGGCGTGCCGTCCTGGGCTGCCTCGAAGCCCCGCTCCTCGATCTGCCGGTACGGCAGCAGTACGAGGACGTCGTGGTGCGGGGAGCCGTCGGCGGGCGGCGCGGGGCGCACGGGCACGTCGGCCAGGCGTTCCACGGCACGGACGTCGCCGGTGAGGACGTCGATCGCGTCGGCGCCGCCGACGGAGGGCCGGTGCAGCAGCGCGAACGGCGGTACGCGGCGGTGTCCGGCCGGTCCCGGGCCGGCGTCGGCGGCCACGTCGAGAATCCTCTGCAGGAGATCGCGGCCGCCGGTCACGGGAACACCTCCGCGGCGGGCAGCACCACGGCGCAGGTGGCGGCGGCGTGCTCCAGGGTGGCCAGATGGCGGGAACGGGAGAAGTCGGCGACGGCGTCGGCCACGACGAAGCTCTCCAGGTCATGGCTGAACGCCTCGATGGCAGTGGCCAGCACACCGACGTGCGCGTACACACCGGCGATCACCAGCTGGTCGCGCCCGGCGGCCCGCATCCGCGCCAGCAGGTCGGAGCGGTGGAACGCGCTGTAGCGCCACTTGGTCAGCAGCCAGTCGCCGTCGGCCGGGGCGAGTTCGCCGACGATCTCCCGGTCCGCCGGGTCGACGCGCATGCCGGCGCCCCAGAAGTCGCGTAGCAGGCCGCGCTGTTCGTCGGTCATGCTGCCGGGCTGCGCGGTGTAGGCGACGGGCACGCCCTGGCGGGCGGCGCGAGTCCGGATGCGGGCGGTGTTCTCCACCAGGTCGGTGCGGGGGCCCTCTGCGGGCAGGGCGCGCAGAAAGTAGCGCTGCATGTCGTGGAGGAGCAGGACCGCGCGGGCGGGGTCGGGCTTCCAGCCGGGCACGTTGCGGGGCAGCTCCGCGGCGCCCGGTGGTGCGTACGGTTCGATCGTGGGGATGCTCATGGGGCGTCGGCCTCCTTCGTGCTTCGGAGTGAGGGCGGGACGGTGGCTTCGGCCGGGCGGCCCTCCGGGGCCCGGCGGGGGGGGGGGGGGGGGGGGGGGGGGGGGGGGGGGGGAGGGGAAAGGGAGGGGGGGGGGGGGGGGGTGGGGTGGTGGTGGGGGGGGGGGGGGACGGTCGCAGTCGTCTAGCAAATGACGGGGGGCCGGAGAGGATTCGTAGCTAGCAGTG
>NZ_JBVIPA010000044.1:0-71701 GCF_055578365.1 Streptomyces sp. NPDC033131 | reverse complement strand
GCAACCCGAACGCATCGGCGTCCACCTCTCCGAGGAATTCCAGCTCCACCCCGAACAGTCCACCGACGCCATCGTCATCCACCACCCCGAAGCCACATACTTCAACGCCCGCTGAGACGCGTCTCACCGAGCGCGCTGATCGGACAGGTCGTACACTGGTCGGTCCACCGCAGGCCGGTTCCCACGTGGGAACCGGCCTGATCGTCCCTCAAGGAGGTGCGCCCGGATGACCAGTACGATCCCTGCGCCAGACACTCGTACGGCCGAAGGCTCAGCCCTGCAGGCCGTGCTCCTCGACATGGACGGAACCCTGGTGGACACCGAGGGCTTCTGGTGGGACGTCGAGGTGGAGGTCTTCGCCGGCCTCGGCCACACCCTCGACGACTCCTGGCGCCATGTCGTGGTCGGCGGCCCCATGAGCCGCAGCGCGGGGTTCCTGATCGAGGCCACCGGTGCCGACATCGGCCTCGCGGAGCTCACCGGGCTGCTGAACCAGGGCTTCGAGGACCGTATCGACGGCGTCCTGCCGCTGATGCCGGGCGCGACCCGGCTGCTGGCCGAGCTCGCCGCGCACGAGATCCCGACGGCCCTGGTCTCCGCCTCGCACCGGCGCATCATCGACCGGGTGCTCACCTCGCTCGGTCCCCAGTACTTCGCCCTGACGGTCGCCGGTGACGAGGTGGGGCGCACCAAGCCGCATCCCGATCCGTATCTCTTCGCCGCCGCCGGACTCGGCGTGGACCCGGCCAGATGCGCGGTCGTCGAGGACACCTCGACCGGCGTCGCCGCGGCGGAGGCGGCGGGCTGCCATGTGGTGGCGGTGCCGTCCGTGGCGCCCATCGCCCCGGCCGCCCGGCGCACCGTCGTCAGCTCGCTCGAAGAGGTGGACCTGGCATTTCTGCGCGGCCTGATGACGGAAATGCGCTAGGCGTTCACCCAGCGTGCAGCGTCGATAGGGCGGTAATTCCCCGAGGGTAATTCGACCGGGGCGGATGGCCGAATTCCGGTATCCGACCAGACCGTCGGGGCTGTGACGTTCCCCACTCAGGCCGGGCTCGACAGGGGGTGAGGCGTATGGTCTCCGCCCCCCGTCGAGGGCCTGAGGCGCGCCTTTGTGTCCCGATTCATGAAACCCTGCACTAATCCTTCCCGCCTCGGGTTTTCGGTCTGTCCGCAGCCGGTTTCGCTGCGTGATGGGCCCTCAACTCCGGTGGCTGCGAACCGTCCTGCAGGTGCGGACTAATCTCCTAGCGAGAACATCGCCCTTACCCCGTGATCCGCTGCGCCACCCCTGCATGCCGGATACACGGACTCGACAGCTGTGGAGTAACTCGAGCATGAACCGCAAGACTTTGGTGCTGCCGGCCGTGATCGGCCTGCTCGCGCCGGTGCTCGCCGCCTGCGGTGGGTCCGGCAGCGGGAGTGACAGCGACGGTGCGATCGTCGTCGGCACCACGGACCGGTTCTCCGCCTCGAAGGACACGCCGGCGCCCCTCGACCCGGCGTACGCCTACGACGTCGGCACCTGGAACATCCTGCGCCAGACCGTGCAGACCCTGATGATCCAGCCCAAGGGCGAGGGTGACCCGGTACCGGAGGCCGCCGAGAGCTGCGGCTTCACCGACTCCGGCAACGAGCGCTACGCCTGCAAGCTCCGGGACGGCCTGAAGTTCGCCAACGGCGACGCCATCACCGCCGAGGATGTGAAGTTCTCGATCGACCGCGCCCTCGCGATCAAGGCCGACAGCGGTGTGTTCGCCCTGCTGTCCACCATCGACACCGTCGAAACGCAGGGCGACAACGAAGTCATCTTTCATCTCAAGACCGCGGACGCCACCTTCCCCTTCAAGCTGTCGACCCCCGTCGCCGGCATCGTCAACCCGGACGATTACGAGAAGGGCAAACTGCGCGAGGGATTCGGCGTGGACGGCTCGGGCCCGTACACCATGCAGGCCGAGGTCAAGGACGACGAACTCGTCGACGCCGTGTTCACCAAGAACCCCGATTACAAGGGGACGCTGAAGGTGAACAACGACAAGATCAGCCTGCGCTCCTTCGAGGACGCCGACGCCATGGGCGCCGCGCTCGACAAGGGCGACATCAACGTGATGACCCGCACCATGTCGCCGGAGCAGATCGACAAGCTCACCAACGCCACGGACAGCGACATCGACATCGTGGAGACGGCCGGCCTCGAGATCCGCTACCTGGGCTTCGACACCGACGCCCCGTCGGTGAAGTCCAAGGCGGTCCGCCAGGCGATGGCCCAGCTGATCAACCGCAGCGAACTCGTCTCCAAGGTCTACGGCTCCCAGGCGGAACCGCTCTTCTCGATGGTCCCGGCCAGCATCACGGGTCACTCCAACGCGTTCTTCAACAAGTACGGCGACCCGAACGTCACCAAGGCCAAGTCCCTGCTGAGCCAGGCCGGCATCACCGCCCCGGTGAAGCTGACCCTGCACTACACGACCGACCACTACGGCCCGGCCACCAAGCAGGAGTTCGAGGTGCTGCGAAAGCAGCTCAACGACAGCGGCCTGTTCGACGTCGGCATCGAGGGCACGCCCTGGTCGACCTTCCGCTCCGCCGAGCAGAAGGGCGAGTACGACGTCTACGGCATGGGCTGGTTCCCGGACTTCCCGGACGCCGACAACTACCTCGCGCCGTTCCTGGACAAGGACAACACCATCGGCTCGCCCTATGTGAACAGCGAGATCCGCAACAGCCTCATCCCGGAGTCCCGCCGCGAGGCGGACCGGTTGTCCGCAGCCGCCAGCCTGACGGACATTCAGGACATCGTCGCCGACGACGTTCCCGTCCTGCCGCTGTGGCAGGGCAAGCAGTACGTCGCCGCCCGCGAGGACGTCACGGGGACCGCGTACGCGCTCAACTCCTCCTCGACGCTTCAGCTGTGGGAGCTCGGCCGCGGTGTGAGCGGCTGAACCTCCCGTGCCCGGGGCCCGGGAGGGTGGCCCCGGGGTCCGACATCGACGACAAGGGCACCTGTCTAGTGAACAAGCGCAACCCGTGGCCGGTCCTGCCCATCGTGGCGGGGCTGGCCTCCGGCCTGTTGACCGGCTGTGGAACGGAGTCAGGCGGCTCCGGTGGCAGCGGCTCCTCGGTGGTGATGGGGATGTCCGACGACGTCCTGGCCACCGACCCCGCCTCCGGCTACGACCCCGGCTCCTGGCTGATGTTCAACAACGTCTTCCAGTCGCTCATGAGTTTCCCCAAGGGCGCCACGGAACCGCAGCCGGAGGCCGCCGAGGAGTGCTCCTTCACGGACACGCAGGCCAAGGTCTACGAGTGCACCCTGAAGGACGGTCTCAAGTTCAGCAACGGCGACTCGCTGACTTCGGAGGACGTCAAGTTCTCCTTCGACCGCATGCTGAAGATCAATGACGACGCCGGTCCCGCGATCATGTTCCCCATGCTGGAGAAGGTCGAGACCCCGGACGAGAAGACGGTGGTCTTCCGCCTCAACACGCCCGACGCCACCTTCCCCAGCAAGATCGCCTCGGGTGCCGGCTCCATCGTCGACCACACCCAGTACGACGCCGACGGGCTGCGCGAGGACGGGGAGGCCGTGGGCTCCGGCCCGTACAAGCTGGACTCCTTCGGCGAGGACGAGGCCGTCTTCTCGGTCAACGAGAACTACAAGGGCACCGCCGAGGTGCAGAACACCGGCGTCACGCTGAAGTTCTTCCATGGCGACCAGGCCGCACTGAAGAAGTCGCTGCTCGCCAACAAGGTCGACATCGCCTACCGAGGCCTGTCCGCGAGCGACATCGCCGACATCGAGCAGGCCGACGACAGTTCCGGCGTGGAGATCGTCGAGGGCAGCAGCGCGGAGGTCCAGCACCTGGTCTTCAACATGGACGACCCGGTCGCCGGACAGCTCGGGGTCCGTAAGGCCATCGCCCACCTGCTCGACCGCGACGCCCTCATCAAGGACGTCTACCAGGGCACGGCCACCCCGCTGTACTCGATCATCCCGGCGGGCATCTCCGGCCACAACACGGCCTACTTCGACACCTACGGCGCCCGCCCCTCCAAGGCCAAGGCCGCCGCCGCCCTGCAGGCCGACGGCGTCACCGGTAAGGTGAAGCTGACTCTCTGGTCGACCCCGTCCCGCTACGGTCCCGCCACCGACGACGAGTTGACGGCGATCGCCGAACAGCTCAACGCCAGCGGCCTGTTCGACGCCGACGTGAAGTCCGTCGCCTTCGACCAGTACGAGAAGGACATCGCCGACGGCAAGTACGGCGTCTACGTCAAGGGCTGGGTGCCCGACTACCCGGACGCCGACAACTTCACGGCCCCCTTCTTCGGCGAGGGCAACGTGCTGAGCAACAACTACGCCAACAAGGCGATCACCGGCACACTCATCCCGCAGACCGCCGCCGAGAGCGACCGCGCCGCGACCGACGACCCCTACGGCAAGCTCCAGGACATCGTCGCCGACGAACTCCCGGTCCTGCCCGTCTGGCAGGCCAAGCAGTACGCCGTCACCCGCGACGACGTCTACGGCCTGGAGTACTGCCTCGACGCCTCGACCGTGTTCCGGTTCTGGGAACTCAGCAAGAGCTGACAGACGACCGTACGAAAGCGGAGGGCGCCCCCTGGAAAACCGGGGGCGCCCTCCGCGCGACCTGCGCTGCACCGAAGTGCGATACGCTCCGTCTCGTCTCGCGTTCGAGGTATGCAGGAGGAGCGACATGGAACGCTTTGTCGATGCGGCGCCCGGTGTACGACTGTGGGTGCAGGATTGTGGCGCTGTCGATGCGCCTCCGTTGCTGCTGATCATGGGCGCGCAAGCGTCGGGCCTGGGCTGGCCGGACGAACTGGTGGACATGCTTGCCTCCCGCCATCACGTGATCCGCTATGACCATCGCGACACCGGCCGTTCCACTTGGCCGTTCGACCAGCGGCCCTATCCCCTCGCTGCACTCGCGGAAGACGCCGTCACGGTGCTGGACTGCCTCGGCGTCGAACGCGCCCACATAGTGGGCATGTCATTGGGCGGCATGCTCACCCAACTTCTTGTCGCCGATCATCCCGACCGGCTGCTCAGTGCCACCCTGATCGGCACGAGCGCGCTCAGCACCCTCCCGTACGTGCACCCGGACGGAACCCGGACCCTGCCCGAAGAACTCCCCGGCGTCGACCCCCAACTGCTGGACATGTGGGCCCGTCCCGTGGAGGACCGGGGCCTGGAAGCCGAGTTGGAGCGGAGGGTCGAGCACTGGCGAGTCCTGGGCGGCGACCAGCTTCCCTTCGACGCCGAGTATGCCCGCGCCCTGGAACGGAAGATCATCGCGCACACCGGTCACTACGCCACCAGCACCGCACACGCCCGTGCCGACGCCTCCGGCATGGACCGCACTGAGCAACTCGCGAAGACCAGCGTGCCCACTCTCGTCATCTCCGCCCCGGCCGAACCCGTCACCCCGCCACCGCACGCCCACCACCTCGCCCAGGCGATCCACGGCGCACGCACCGTGGAGATTCCCGGCATGGGTCACGCGCTCCCACGTGAGGTGCACACTCCGCTCGCCACCGCAATCCTGGACCACACAACCGCATGCTGATGTCAGCAGGGCCGGGCAGGTGCCGTACCACCATTCCGGTACTCCGACTGAGGCGACGTCTTCGCCGGCCTCATTGCCTTCGCCGTCGTCGATGAGGGTGAACGGCCGGTTGCGGGGGCTCGGTTCGGGCGTCGATCAGCGGCCGGGACCCCTTGGCCACCTTCCCCCGGGGGATAGCCCGGGCAGCCCCAGCCGGCCTGGCCCACAGCGCAGATGGCCCGGTGGTGCGGGTGGCTGTGACGCCATGCGTGGCGCCGGGTAGAGCGTCCTCACGGATGATTGCGTATGGAGGGCGCTCGCGCGGGACGCTCGTCGGACACCGGACGGGGCGGTGCCTGGCCGTTGCCGCGTCGGCCCGGGCGCGTGGGCCGGCTGAGGGCGACTCCGGCCAGGACGAGTAAGAGTCCGCACAGTTGCTGGGCGGTCAACACCTCTTTGGCGACCGCTGTGCCGAGCAGCACGCCCGTGACGGGGTTGAGCAGTCCGATCAGTCCGACGGTCCCTGCGGGCAGGTGCCGCAGTCCCGTGAACCAGGCGGCGAAGGCCAGCGCGGTGGCGACCAGGGCTACGTAGCCGAACGCGAGGAGCGTCGGCATGGAGAGCGCGGGCGGAGGGCCCTCCACGGCCGCGGCGGCCGGGAGCAGGAAGAGACCTCCGGCAGTGAGTTGCCAGGCAGTCGAGGCGAGGACGTCGGCACCGGCGCTCCACCGTTTGGCCAGGATGTGGCCGAGGGACGACACGACCATGGCCGCAGCCGAGGCGAGGACTCCTGGCACGCTCACCCCGTCCACACCCGTGAACAGCATGAGGCAGACCCCGCCGAGTCCGATCGCGGCCCCGGCCAGGTGCGCGGTCCGGGGCCGCTCGGACACCAAGGGCCAGGCGATGAGCATCATCGTCAGTGGGGACACCGCCATGACGGTCGAGGCGATGCTCGTAGGAAGCAGTTGAGAGGCGGCATAGACGAGGACGAAGAACACGCTCATGTTGAGCAGCCCGAGCACCGCGGACCGCCACCACCACGCGCCGCGCGGCCGCTGCCTGCGTAAGGCCAGCAGGAACAGGCCGGCGGGCAGCGCCCGCAGGGCAGCCCCGTAGAGAGGGCGGTCAGCCGGCAGGAACTCGTGCGTGACGAAGTAATTGGTTCCCCAGGCCACCGGCGCTACAGCGGTCAGTGCCACCCAACGTGCATTAGCTTCCATGGAAGCCAATATAGCTTCCCGAGAAGCTATCATGGGTCCATGGAACACCGGCAACCGCTGGACCGCGTGGCCCGCATCCAGGCCGACTGGCGCCGCGAACGGCCCGACGTCGATGTCAGCCCGCAAGGAGTGATCGGCCGGCTGCACCGCCTGGCCGACCGGCTCACCGAGGAACTCTGCCTCGTCTACGGCCGCTACGGTCTGAGCGAGGGGGAGTTCGACGTCCTGTGCGCGCTGCGCCGCGCCGGTGAGCCCTACGAACGGGCACCCGGCGAGCTCGCCGCGCACACCATGGTGACCACCGGCGCGATGACGAAGAGAATCGACCGCCTGGAGCGAGCCGGACTCGTCACCCGCCGTCGTTCCGGCGGCGACCAGCGTGGCCGGATCGTCGCCCTCACCGGACCCGGGCGCGAACTGATCGACCGGGCGTTCGCCGACCATATGCGCAACGAACGCCGCCTGCTGGATCTGCTGACGCCTGCCGAGGCCGAGTCACTCGAAACGCTGCTCACGGGTTGGCTCTCCCGGATGGAGCATCCGCGCCGTTCCGGCAGTGAGTGATCGATGGCCGGCGGTCGATGAGGACGGCCGGTGCAACGAATCTGGGCATGCGCTGGTCAGGGCCAGTTTCTTGGTCACGACCGCCGACGGACAGAGCGCTCCGCTCACCGTACCGGCAGCGGGGCATCGCGCCGATGCCCCGCTGCCGGTGGTCGGCGTCAGGACAGGAAGCTCCCGTAGGGGCCGTTCAGGATCTGGTTCTTCTGGCTCTGGTTGAAGTGGGTGTTCGGGTAGTCGTAGAAGGACGCGGACATCGGTGTGCCGTCGGTCGAGGCCGAGTCGGGCAGGCCGAAGGCGTGTCCGAGTTCGTGCACCATCCCGCCGTACCAGCGGTTCATCGACTGTCCGCTGGTGCCTGCGGCGCCGTCGGCGTCGTGCCCGCTCAGCACGACCCATCCGGGGCTGGCGCCCCCGCCAGCGCCTTCTCCCTCGGCACTGATCTCGCCCACGTTGAGCCACCGGCTGTCCGGGTTGTTCAGGCCGAACTTTCTGGCGAGTTCGTTCTGCATGTTCGAGACGGCCCACCAGTAACGGTCACCGCCGTTGGGCGTGTTCTCGTACCAGCTCCGCGGCTGGTCGCCGTTCACGACCTCGACCACGGGGTTGTTCAGCGTGAAGGTCTTGCCGAGCTCCTGCTTGTAGTAGCGCTGTGCCTCCCGCATCACGTTGGCGATGCCGTCGGGGTATCGCTGGTCGAACGGGACGTCGGAGGGCTTGAGCCAGTACACCCGGACGGTCTTGGTCGGCGGCGTGGCCGGACCGCCGCCGCTGCCGGCGAAGCCGGGCAGCCGCCATGCCCGCGACGTCGCACTGCCGCAGGGCAGCTGTACGAGGCCGGTGTTGCCGGCCGAGGAGTCACCTGACGGGGCGACGCATTTGCCGGAGTGGACCGCCTGGAGGTTGAAGACGTTGTTCGTTCCGTTGATCGTCACGGGCACCGGACGGAACGTCTGGCCGGCCCCGGTGCCGCAGGTCCGCTGGACGATCGTGGCGTTGTCGGCGCTGGACGCTCCGTTGACGGCCACGCATTTCCCGGCGGTCGACGTGCCGATGCCGTACTGGTCGGTGGTCCCGCTGACCGGAGTGAAGGTGAAGGTCTGGTTGCCGCCGCCATGGCAGGCCCATTGGATGAGCTGGACGCCGTCGGCGGTGGAGCTGCCCGGCAGGTCCAGGCAGTTGCCGCCGTTCTGGTTGACCGCGGTGGAGGTGAACGCCGTCGCGGCGTGGACGGGCGGCGCGATCGCGACGGTACCCAGGACCGCACCGAGCATCATGGTGAGCACAACGGCCCACAGGGACAGGAAGCGAGATCGTCGTCTCATCGGGCTACTCCCCTGAAGGTGCGGCCAGCGGGACCCCGAGGGGCGCCGGGGTGCCGAAGTTCGGTGTGCCGTCGGCGTTCCAGGTGAACTTCTGCGCTCTGGTGCTGCGGTTCATGTCGCAGCCGCCGGAGGCGGAACTGTTGGCGTGGTAGACCATCCAGTCCTCGGTCCCGTCGGGCGACTTGAAGAAGCCGTTGTGGCCGGGGCCGTACACACCGTTGGCGTTGGACCTCTGGAAGACCGGGTTCGGCGACTTGACCCACGAGGAGGAGTTGAGAGGGTCGCCGCCGTTGTAGGTGAGCATCCCCAGTTTGTAGTCGGGCGTGGAGCAGTGGCTGGCGGAGTAGACGATGAACGTCTTGCCGCCCCGCTGGAGGACTTCGGCGCCCTCGTTGACCGCGCCGCCCACCGTCTCCCAGCTGTAGGTGGGGGTGGACAGCACCCGGCGGGTGCCGCTCGCGGTCCACGGGTTCGACAGCGGCCGGATGAACATGGGCTGCGAGCCGTTGTAGAAGGTTCCGAGGAGGTACAGCTTGCCGTTCAGCTGCAGGATGCCCGGATCCAGCTCCCAGGTGTTGTCCTGCGTCGGGTCGAGCAGGTCCGCCTTGAAGCTGTAGGGGCCCATCGGGTCCAGACCCGCGCTTTCGAGTACGTGGATCCGCTGGGTGCCCAGGTCGTACGGCTCCCGTCCGGCGGTGTAGTAGAAGTACCAGCGTTTTCCGTTGGGGCCGTCGAGGAGGTGGAACTCCGGCGCCCACATCGTGCCGGCGCCGTTGGGCCTGGTGAGGTTGAAGATCACCTGGTCGGTGGCGGTGGCGAGCCCCGCGAGGGTGCTGGCCTTGCGCATGGTGACCGTCGAGTTCCAGGTGGTGGTGGCGAGGTAGTAGTACCCGTCGTAGTACGTCAGCCAGGGGTCGGGTCCGTGCTGGGAGAGCGGGTTGGTGAAGGTGTGCGGGCTCGTGGAACCGCCGGCGAAGCCGGGCAGCCGCCACACCCTGCCGTTCGCGGCGGCGCACGGCAGCTGCACCAGGTCGGTGTTCGAGGCCGACGAACCCCCGCTCGGTGTCACGCACTTGCCGGAGCTGACGGAGACCAGGTTGAAGGTCTTGTCGGTGCCGCTCACCGACACCGGCGTGAGCCGCCACTGCTGGTTCGTCCCGCCGTGGCAGGGCCACTGGATGATCGCGGCGTTGTCCGCCGTCGAAGCGCCGTGGACGTCGACGCACTGACCGGACTGGGTGGTGATCGTGTAGGTGTCGCTCGACCCCGCGACGGGACTGAAGCCGAGGTTCTGGTTCGCCCCGGAACCGCATGTGAACGCACGCAGCTGTGTCCCGTTGGTCGACGAACTGCCCGGCAGGTCGAGGCAGTTACCGCCGTTCTGGTTCACCCCGGTCGAGGTGAACGTGACGGCTGCGGCAGCTGGTGGAGGCGCCACCAGGAAGGCGACCACCATGGCGAGCACGGCGGTGAGCACGGACAGGCATCTGGAACGGGTCACTGAACACACCCTTCATCGCTTGGAGGTTGTGGTGGGGCCGTACACCTTCGTCTCCAGGAGTCCGACGGAGTTGGTGCCGTTGCCGGTGAGCAGCACCCGCAGTCGCGTGGTGTTGGTCGCGGTGAACGTGACGGTGTTGTACTGGTTCTTGGCCAGGGGGTAGCCGCTCGCCCCCGGTAGGTCGACGTAGGCGCTGCCGTTCCAGTACTGGAGCTTCCATGAGGCGGGCATGTCGATGCCCTCGTCGTCGTCGAAGAAGTAGACCTCGGCCTTGTTGATGGTCTTCGCCGACGGCCAGGTCAGTTCGGCCCATTGCTGTCCGGTCTCCGGCCAGGTGCCCCACCGCGGGTTCACGGTGTCGTTGGACGAGGGCGGGTCGATGCCGTCGTTGACGGCCGAGGCGCTCTCCCAGGAGGAGGTGTACGACGCGGACGCCGTCGCGGACGTCGCCAGGTTGGCCGGTGGCTGGACGCCACCACGGTTGAAGATCTTCACCTCGGTGAGCCCGGTCTTGGCCCCGGAGGCGTTGGTGGCGAGGACCCGTACGCGTTGGGCGTTGACCGCCGGGAACCGCACCAGGTTGTAGTTGGCCCGTGGTGTCGCCGGGCTCTTGGTCTGGCCGGGCGCGTCCACCCACGCACTGCCGTTGTGGTACTGGACGGTGTACGCGGACGGGGCGCGGTAGGTGGTGCTGGCCGGGCGGCTGTCCTTGAAGTGGAGGCGCACCTCGTTGAACGTGCGGGCGGTGCCGAGGTTCAGCTCGTACCAGTCCTGGCTGCCCGGGGAGCCGCCGGCGCCCCAGAACGGCTCGTTGGTGGGGTAGCCGTCGACCGCGCCGGAGAGGGTGCTGCCGGAGCCGGTGTGCGAGGCGGACGGCGTCGCCCCGGCGGCGAGGTTGGTCAGGTCGGCGGTCAGGTCGACGCCGGCCTTGGCGAACATGTCGACCAGCCGGGGGCTGTCCTGGACGACCTGGTTGGGGGCCTTGAGGCCGGGGACGGCCGTGCGGTGGGTGACCGTGCCGGTCGTGGTGACGTCGCCGGTGGCCGGATCCCAGGTGAAGGGCACCAGCGCGTTGACGGTGGCGACCCGGTTGCCGTTGACGTAGATCGAGTACCCCTCCGGGACGCCCGGGTAGCGCACCACGCCGTCGGCCGGGTCGTCCCAGACGACGGACAGGTCGGCGCCCCGGTAGCGGAGGTTGTTGACGGTGAAGTGGCTCCAGCCGATGTCGATCGGGGAGAGCTCGACCTTGGCGTCGTTGCGCGGCCGCAGGCCGGCGACGTCCTCGATCACGGTCCAGTTGCTGCTGCCCAGGATGTTGTGGTGGATCCAGGAGCGGTAGTCGATCGAGTTGCCGTTCCAGTCGGCCCAGAACTCGTTGGCGTCGGGATACTGGGTGTTGCCGCCGACGTACTGCGCCCAGGCGTTCCAGTAGAGCAGCTTCTTGTAGTCGGTCGCCTTCATCCAGGAGTTGGGATAGTTGCGCAGCACCGAGGAGTACAGCCGGAACTGGACGGTGGAGTTGATGGTGGAGAAGTTGTTGGAACCGGGCTCCCCGGCGTCGGCCGCCGCCTTCTTGTCGGCCTGGTTGGCCGTGTAGAAGGGGAAGACGGGGTACTGGGCCGGATCGTCGAACAGACGCAGGGCCTGCTTGTAGGTGGCGGTGTTGGGGACGGCTCCGACCGAGAACGGGTAGTAGTTGTTGATCTCCTTCCACGGCACCCACTCGTTGGTCGACTTCAGCCGGTGCTCGAACAGTTGCCGGTTCGGGTTCCACAGCACGTTGACGATCGCGTCCTTGATCTGCGTCGCGAGCGTGCGCATCTCATTGGCCTTGGCCGTGTTGCCGGTCGCCTCGTAGGCCTGCGCGGCGGCGAGCGCGCCGCTGTACTGGTAGGCGGACTCGGCGCGGTCCATGTTTCCGGGCTTCCAGTGGAAGGAGACGGCGTCGGCGTCGTTGCCGGTCAGGGCGCCCCAGTCGTACTCGATCAGCTTGTTGTTGTCGTGGTCGTAGTGGGCGAGTTGGCCCTTGACGTCGCCCTCCGCGTAGTGGGCGAGGCTGCCGGCGATCGCCGGCTGGCCACCGTGGATCTGGTAGCTCTTCCAGGCCGCCTCGGCGATGTACTGGGTGTAGCTGTTGGACCAGTTCTCCGGGTCACCCGGGTTGTCGAGGAAGCGGCCGCCCTTGGAGGTCTGCCCGACGCTCAGCCAGTCACCGTACGCGTAGCTGGGGTTGCGCAGGTACTTGAGGTCGTCGATGTGCATGGGCTGGGTGAGCGCGATCGCGTTGTTGTAGCCGAGGACGCCCTCGGTCGAGGTCGGGAACTGGAAGGTCTGCCCGGGGATGTCGGCGTCGAGGTTGTTGAAGCGCATCAGCCACCAGCGGTAGTAGACGCTCTTCTTGATCGCGGCCTCGGGCACGTCGATGTAGGGCACGTTCTGCGCCCACCACAGGTTGTACGCCTTGACGTGGGTCGCGAACGCGGTCGCGGGGGAGTAGCCCGCGTAGGCGTTGTACTCCGTGAGGGACTCGGGGATCTCGTCGGTGACGAAGCCCATGACCACCTTCGTGGTCACCGTGGCTCCGGCCGCGATCGTCACCGACCGGTTGAGGCCGCCGCCGGAGACGGCGAAGCCGTCGCCGGTGAGCCGCGGGCGGATGGTCGTGAGGTTGTTGGAGGCGTTCACCTGCCCGGTCAGTTCACTGCCGGTGCCCGTGGTGGCGTAGGGGGAGGTCGCCCGCAACTGCAGAGTGGTGGAACTCGTGCCGTTGTTCTTGAGGGACAGGTTGGTCACGGCGACGTTGTTGTCGGTGATGAACTTCGTCTGGTTGACCGTGACCGAGCCGTTGGTGTGCACGCTCTTCCAGTGACTGGGGGCCTGCCAACGCTGGGAGACCTGCTCAGTGAGGGTGCCCGGGGTGATCGCGACGGTGTAGGCGCTGTTGTCGTTGATGCTCTCCCAGTAGGCGGCCTTGCCGCCGAACCCCAGTTTGGAGGGGTCGTGTTCCTTCATGAAGACGGCGCGGCCACGGCTCATCAGCCAGGGGCCGGACGGGTCGTCGCCGGAGCGGGCCAGCAGGCGGTCCATCCAGAAGTCGGTGCCCGAACTCTCCGCGTCGTAGATGCTCCGCATCATGTCGCCCGGTGTGTAGGCGACGGGCGGTGACGGGATCGCGGGTCCGCTGAAGGTGGGGAACCCGATGGTCTGCGCCGCGTGGGCCGGCGCCGCGGTGAGGACGGAACAGACGATGAGCGCCAGTGCGAGGAGGAGGCGCTTCATCACAGGGCCTGCCGTTCCTGGAGGTCCGGCAGGTGGGCGGCCTTCGAAGCCGTCTTCCGCCGGAGCCGGGTCGTGCCGTCGTCGCCTCGTGCGCCGGCGTCGTGTCGGTGGTGAGCGCTCTCGGTCCCTGCGGGGACCGCAGTCGGTCGTCTTCTCATCGGATGCTCCCTGTCCAGTCGAACTGTCCGGTCGACCTGTCCAGTCGACGGCACGTGTCGGCACCCGGGCGCATGGTGACGGGGCATCGACTGCCGTCGCTCATGTAGTGCTCATGACATAACGAAGTGACATGGCGGTGCGTAGCGGTGTGACATCGCGTGGTGCATGAGGAAGCGCTGGAGGGCGAAGCAGGAGACCGTCGAGGGGAGTGGTCCCCCTTGGGTCCCCGGGAGGCGCTGAAACGACCTAAAAGGTTTTCGCAACGTAAGTGCGGTCCCCGCAAGTGTCAAGATGGTTCGCGAGAGGCCACAGGGCACCGGCCGCGGCGCTCAGGACAACGGCGCGGTGGACCCCCTGATCGCCACTCGGCAGGGCAGGGTCTCCACGCCTGAGCGCCGGGCCCCGGCGATCGCGCTGAACAGGGCGTGCGCGGCCGCCCGCCCGACCTGTTCGAGGTTCATGTCGACGCTGGTCAGCGGTGGGCGGGAGGCGGAGGTGAGGACCTGCCAGTTGTCGAAGCCCATGACCGCCACGTCCTCCGGCACCCGGTGGCCCCGCTCGCGCAGCACGTCCATGACGCCGCGAGCGATCTGGTCGCTGCCGCACAGGACGGCGTCGACGTCCGGGTGCTGGTCGAGCAGCATCGCGGTGGCCGCCCGTCCCCAGCCCTCCGACCACACCCCGAACCGAGGTTCGCCGACCAGGGTGAGGCCGGCGTCCGCGAGCGCGGACCGGGCGCCCAAGGCCCGCTCCTGCGCCGCGAGATACCCGGGGTCGCCGGTGATGTGCGCGATCCGGCTGCGGCCGCAGGCGAGCAGATGGTCCACGGCGATCCGGCCGGCGCCCACACTGTCGGGGACGATGGACAGATCCGCCGGATCCTCCGACGGTGCGTACGCGTAGACGACGGGGACGGGCAACTCGCGGCCCAGGGACGGACGCGGATCGGTGCGGCTGCCCACCACGATGAGGCCGTCGACCCGGCGGCCCAGCAGCGCGCGGACGTGGTGCTGCTCGCGGATCGCGTCGCCACGGGCGTCGCAGAGGAACACCGCGACCTCGCCGGCTCCGAAGGCGTCCTCGGCGCCCATGAGGATCGGGATGCTGAACCGGCCCTCCAGGTCGCTGGTGAGCAGACCGACGGTGCCCGTGCGCCCGGCGAGCAGACCGCGGGCCAGCTGGTTGGGCCGGAACGACAGCCGCTCGGCCGCGTCGATGACCCGCTGCCGGGTCTCGGCACGCACCTGGCTGCGGCCGTTGAGGGCCTTGGACGCGGTGGCGACGGACACGCCCGCCAACCGGGCGACGTCGGTGAGCGTGGCGGGCTGCGAACGAGAGGGGTCGGTGGCCTGTGCCATGGGTGCTCCTGTCTCGTGTCGCGTGCCGGGGCCGTCGGGACTGACACGTCAGGCGTAAAACAGTACGCGAAAGATTTCGGACGCGGATGTGCACTGCCTTGCGATGATCCGTCGACACCGGCTCTGTGCAAAGGGATTGACGAGCACCGGGTCGAGTTCTAGCGTTCCAGAATTCCTTTTCGGTCTTTTTCCGTCTGACGGTCCAGCGCCACCACAGCCATCGGATCCATCGTCCCGACGGCCGGCCGGGCACGGCCTGCCGCGCCAAGAGGGGGAGCGAACATGGGGAGCACGGTCGGATCACGTGGACGTGTACGCCGTCTCGTCACCGGCGCCGTCGCCCTGCTCGCCGCGGCGAGTCTGGCCACGGCGTGCGGGTCGGGAGAGGGCGGCTCGGGCGATGGGGGAGGCAGCGGGGCGGCGGACGCCGACGGCGTCGACGACGGCGCGACGCTGACGATGTGGACGCGTGCGGCGACCCGGCCGCAGAGCGAGGCGCTGGTCAAGGCATACAACGCGGGCCACAAGAACAAGATCGAGCTGACCGTCGTCCCCACCGACGACTACCAGGCCAAGGTCGGAGCGGCCGCCGGGTCCAAGGACCTGCCCGACCTGTTCGCCTCCGACGTGGTGTTCGTCCCGAACTACACCTCCAACGGACTGTTCGCCGACCTCACCGAACGCATCGACGCCCTGCCCTTCGCCGAGAACCTCGCCCAGTCGCACATCAAGGCCGGCACCTACGAGGACAAGAAGTACGTCGTACCGCACACCCTCGACCTGTCGGTGCTCTTCTACAACAAGGACCTCTACCGCAAGGCCAAGCTCGACCCCGACAAGCCACCCACCAGCCTGAGCGAGTGGGACCGGCAGGCACGGGCCGTGGACGCGCTGGGCGGGGGCGTCGACGGCACCTTCTTCGGCGGCAACTGCGGCGGCTGTGGCGTCTTCACCTGGTGGCCGTCGATCTGGGCCGCGGGCGACGATGTGCTGAACAAGGACGGAACCGAGGCAGAGCTCTCCTCCGACACCGCGCGGAAGGTCTACGACACCTACCGCGGGTGGGTGAAGGACGACATCGTGGCCCCCGGCGCACGCGAGGAGACAGGCACGACCTGGACCGGGGTCTTCCCGAAGGGGAAGGTCGGCGTCATGCCGATGCCGTCGACCACCCTGGGGCTGATGCCCAAGAACCTCGACCTCGGCGTCGCCCCCATCCCCGGACCTGACGGCGGCAGGTCCACCTTCGTCGGCGGTGACGCCATCGGCATCTCCGCCACCAGCAAGTCGGCCGACCAGGCCTGGAACTTCCTCGCCTGGTCACTGGGCGACGAAGCACAGGTCGAGGTGGTCGCCGCGCACAAGGACGTGGTGGCGCGCACCGACCTCGCGTCCAACAAGTACTCCAAGGCGGACCCGCGGCTGGTGACGATCAACGAACTCGTGGCCGACGGCCGTACCCCGTACGCGCTGAAGTTCGGCCAGACCTTCAACGACCCCAACGGGCCGTGGCTGAAACTGATGCGCGACGCCGTCTTCGGCGACGGGTCGTCCCTCGACAAGGACAACGACGCGGTCAGCGCCTCACTCACCGACTGAACGTCACCCGGCTCCGGCAGACCCTTCCCACGTCACACGGCAGAGGAGAGCCATGCAGGTGAAGGCAGCCGACCCAGCGGCGGCCGAACCCAGGACCCGGCCGGAACGCCGGGCCCGTCCCTCCCGCACCACCCCGCCCCGATGGCGATCCCGTCAAGCGAAGGGCCTTGCCTACGCGGCCCCCACGGCCGTGTTCGTCGCGGTGTTCTTCCTGCTTCCGCTGCTGCTCGTCGGGCAGATGTCGCTCAGTGACTGGCCGCTCCTCGCGGGCGACCGGGGCCTCAACGCCCCCGAGAACTACACCGACGCGACCGACAGCACCCTGTTCTGGCCCGCGGTCCGCTTCACCCTCCTCTACACCGTGATCGTCACGGTCGTACTCCTAGGACTCGCCCTCGGCCTCGCCCTGCTGGTGCAGGAGTCCCGGCCCGGGACGGGCTTCTTCCGTACGGTCTACTTCCTGCCCGGCGCCCTGGGACTGGCCTCGGCCTCCCTGCTGTTCTGGGGCCTGTACAGCCCCAGCACCGGCCCGCTCAGCCGCATCCTCGAAGAACTCGGCCTCGTCGACGACCCGGTGTCCTTCCTCGGCACCCCGACCTCCGCCCTGCTGTCGACGGTCTTCCTGATCGTCTGGAAGTTCGCCGGCTTCTACATGCTGATCCTCCTCGTGGGCCTCCAGCGCATTCCCCAGGACGTGTTCGAGGCCGCCCGCATGGACGGCGCGAGCCGCGGCCAGATCTTCCGCTCCATCACGCTGCCGCTGCTACGGCCGTCCCTCGCCCTGACGCTGCTGCTGTGTGTGACCGGATCGCTGCTCGCCTTCGACCAGTTCTTCATCCTCACCAAGGGCGGACCGGACAACAGCACCGTCACCGTCGTCCAGTTGATCTACCGCGAGGCTTTCCAGCGGATGGACCTCGGCACCGCGGCCGCCTTGTCGATCCTCGTGCTGGCCGTACTGCTCCTGTTCAACGCCCTTCAGTTCCGCGCTCTGCGCCACGCCGACGAGTCATGAGGCGTACCTCGAGAGAAGGGACACCACGGTGCTGACCCGCACCCTCGGCCGGACGTCCTACGTCGTCGTCGCCGGCGGCCTGGCCGTCATCTTCCTCTTCCCGCTGCTGTGGAACGCCTGGGCCTCCGTCAGCGGACAGCCGGGCACCGCACAGGAATCCGGCTACGGGTTCGGCAACTACCGCACACTGCTCGACTACGACGCCGGCCTGTGGCGGTACCTCCTCAACAGCACCGTGGTCTCCGCGCTGACCGTCGTCCTGACCCTCGGAGTGTCACTGCTGGGCGGCTACGCCTTCGCCCGCTTCGACTTCCCCGGCAAGAACCTGCTGTTCCTGCTCACCCTGGCCATCCTCATGGTCCCGTACGCCACCCTCCTCATCCCTCTCTACGTCCTGCTCGGCAGGCTCCACCTGCAGAACTCGCTGATCGGGCTGAGCCTGGTCCTGGCCATGTTCCAACTGCCGTTCGCCACCTTCATGATGCGGATCTCCTTCGAGGCGGTGCCGCGCGAACTGGAGGAGTCGGCGCTGGTCGACGGCTGCGGCACGGCGGGTGCACTGCGGCGGGTCCTCCTCCCGGCGGTACGACCGGGACTGATCACCGTCGGTCTCTTCGCGTTCCTCGCGGCCTGGAACGACTTCATCGCACCGCTGATCCTCATCTCGGACAACGAGAAGGCGCCGCTGCCACTGGCCGTCGCGAATCTGCGGCAGCAGAGCATGGGAGCTGTCGACTACGGCGCCACCGAGGCGGGCGTAGTGGTTCTCGCCGTGCCCTGCCTCCTCCTGTTCCTGCTGTTGCAACGGCACTACATACGGGGCTTCATGTCCGGCGCGCTCAAGGGCTGAGGGCTGAGGGCCGACGCGCGGATGACCTGGCCGCACGACGTGGCCGAACCATCCGGCCGGACGACCCGGCCGGACAACCGAAGGGACGAACCGAAGGCATGAAGTGGTGAAGGAGAACACAGTGGGGTCACCAGTGGGGTCACTCGTCCTGCCGGTGGCACCGACCCGCGGCAGGCTGCGACCGCTCGGTCTCGACGAGGTCAGGATCACCGGGGGCTTCTGGGCCCGCCGCCGGCACACCAACGAGAGCGCCACCCTCGAACACTGCCGCGACTGGATGGAACGCCTCGGCTGGACCGGCAACTTCCGGGCCGCAGCGCAGGGCCGCGCCCACCGGGACCGGCGCGGCCGGGAGTTCGCCGACTCCGAGGTCTACAAGCTCCTCGAAGCCATGGCCTGGCAGGCCGGCCCCGCCGGCACGCTCGACACGGACATCGCCGCACTCACCGAGGCCGTCGCGCTCGCCCAGGAACCGGACGGCTACCTGAACACCGCCTTCGGCCACCCCGGACAGCCGCCCCGCTACAGCGACCTCGAATGGGGCCACGAGCTCTACTGCCACGGACACCTGATCCAGGCGGGCGTCGCCTGGGCCCGGGCCCGGGGTGAGGGCGAACTGGCGAAGATCGCCCGACGGGCGGCGGACCATGTCTGCGCCACCTTCGGGCCAGGCGGCATCGAAGGCGTCTGCGGCCACCCCGAGATCGAGACAGCCCTGGTGGAACTGGCCAGGCTGACGGGGGAGCAGCGCTACCTCGACCAGGCCGCGCTCTTCATCGACCGCCGCGGCCACGGCACACTCGCCGACGGCGAGTTCGGCCGCGTCTACTACCAGGACGACCTGCCCGTACGACGGGCCACGGTGCTGCGCGGCCACGCCGTCCGCGCCCTCTACCTCGCGGCCGGCGCCGTCGACGTGGCCGTGGAGACCGGGGACGACGACCTGCTCGACGCGGTCGTACGCCAGTGGGAGGCCACGGTCGCCCGACGGACCTATTTCACCGGCGGCATGGGCTCGCACCACCGGGACGAGTCCTTCGGTGACGACTTCGTCCTCCCGCCGGACCGCGCCTACTCGGAGACCTGCGCCGGCGTCGCCTCCGTGATGCTCAGCTGGCGGCTCCTGCTGGCCACCGGCGAGCCGCGCTACGCCGACCTCGCCGAACGGACCCTCTTCAACGTGGTCGCGACGTCCCCGGCTCAGGACGGCCGGGCCTTCTTCTACGCCAACACCCTGCACCGACGCCACCGGGGCGCCGTGCCCGCCGTGGACGCGGTGAGCCCGCGCGCCGAGTCCAGCCTGCGCGCGCCCTGGTTCGCCGTGTCCTGCTGCCCGACCAACGTGGCGCGGACGCTGGCCCAGCTGCCCGCGTACCTCGCGACGGCCGACGACCACGGCGTACAGCTGCACCAGTACGCGGACGCGGAGATCGCCACCTCGCTCCCAGGCGGCCACGGCGTCGCGCTGCGCGTGCGGACCGACTACCCGACGGGCGGGAACGTGACCGTCCGCATCGACCGGTCGTCGTCGGACCGCCCCTGGACCGTGTCGCTGCGCGTCCCCGCCTGGACGGCGGGCGCCACGGCATGGCTGGTCGACCCGGACGGGACCCGCCGTACCGTGCCCCCCGGCATGGCCGAGGTGACCCGCCGTTTCCGGCCCGGTGACGAGATCCGGCTCGAACTGCCCGTACGGCCGCGCTGGATCCGCGCCGACCCCCGTGTCGACGCCGTCCGCGGCACGGTCGCCGTCCAACGCGGGCCGCTGGTGTACTGCGCCGAGTCCGTGGACCTGCCGGACGGACACGAGGTCGACGTGATCCGGGTGGATGCGTCCGTCCCGCCCGAGGACGGGACGGACGGCACGGTGGTCACCGCCGGGCAGATCACCGCGTACGACGTACAGCGCGACGGGACCTGGCCCTACCGGCCGCTCGACGCGACCGCCGCCGCGCCGTCCGCCGACCGCACGGAGATCGTCCTGGTCCCTTACCACTCCTGGGCGAACCGCGGGCCTTCGACGGTGCGGGTGTGGCTGCCGGTCGTGGAACCGCACCGGGCCACCCCGCCGGACAGCACCCCCGCGGGAAAGTAGTCGTGCACGGACCGCGAAGACGGCACCGTCACGAGCCCCACCCGACGTCGTTTGTTGACCCTCGCCGCCGGGGCCGCCGGGGCCGCCGCGGCTCCGGGGCCCGCCCTGCCCACCTGGGCTGTGCCCCCCTTCCGCTCGGCGAGCGTGCGGGGGTGGATTTGGTGGTCCAGCGCAGCGGCGACCTGGGATCTCCGCGGACGTCGGGCTCGACCAGCGTCAGGAGTGCCTCCCGAACGGCTGGGTTCCGGTCGACGACGCGTTCGCGGCCGGCGCCGGGTCGGCGGACGCGTCCCGACGGAGCCTGGCCGGAGTCGAGTTCCCGCAGCCCGACGGAGACATTGGCTTCGCGGACACCGGCGGCACTGGCGACGGCCCTGATCCCACCGTGGCCGAGGAACTGGGCCTCCGCCCCTGTCGCGAGGCGACGCCGCCGCTCGTCGAGGTGCGGCAGAAACGCCTCGAACTTGGCCGCCGGCACGGCCCGTTGCCCATCCAACGCGCTCATGCCAGACCAACGAACCATCGACCGGAAACCTACGAGTCGAAGATCTGCACGCCCTTAGGGGTCCTTTCACTATGCCCGTCCGGGTCGCGTGGTCTGGCACCGCACCTCGCCGCGTTGCCGAAACGCCCACGTGGCTCCTCCCCCACGCTCGAACAACCTCGCGCGGGGGGACCCCCATCGAGGCCGCTCCGGCGCCTTGCGATGCACGGCACCAGACCACGCGACCTGATCGGACGCTCATAGTGAAAGGACCCCTTACTGCGCGCCGGGGCGCACCAGCCCGCTCTCGTACGCGTACACCGCCGCCTGCACCCGGTCGCGCAGCCCCAGCTTGGTGAGGACGTGACCGACGTGCGTCTTGACGGTCGTCTCGCTGACGAAGAGGTCGGCGGCGATCTCCGCGTTGGACAGGCCGCGCGCCACCAGCTTCAGCACCTCCACCTCACGGTCGGTGAGGGTGTGCAGCGTGTCCGGGACCGGTTCCTCGCCGGACGGCAGATGCGTGGCGTACTTGTCGAGCAGCCGGCGCGTGATGCTCGGTGCGAGCATCGCCTCGCCCGAGGCCACCACCCGGATCGCCTGGACCAGCTCGTTGGCCGGGGCGTCCTTGAGCAGGAAACCGCTGGCTCCCGCGCGCAGCGCCTCCACCACGTACTCGTCGAGGTCGAACGTGGTCAGCACCAGCACCTTGGCCGGGCCGTCCCGCCCGGGCCCGGTGATCTGCCTGGTCGCCTCCACACCGTCCATCCGGGGCATACGGATGTCCATCAGAACCACGTCGGGCTGCAAGGCCCGCACCTGGTCCAGAGCCTGGAGGCCGTCTCCGGCCTCCCCGACGACCGCGAGATCCTGCTCGGCCTCCAGAATCATCCGGAAGCCGGTGCGCAGCAGCGGCTGGTCGTCGACCAGTAGGACGCGGATGGCCACGTAAGTCTCCTTCGCTAGTCCGGCCCCATTCTGCCCTGCGGAGCGTCCTGGGACTCCGGCGCCCTCACCGCCAGCGGATAGGGCGGGGGAGTGCCGCCGAACTCCGGGCAGTGCGCCTGGTGGTCGCACCAGCCGCACAGCTTGGTGGGGCGGGGCCGCCATTCGCCGGTGTCCGTGGCCTCCCGGATCGCCTCCCACAGCGCGTGCAGCTTGCGCTCGACGCGCTCCAGGTCGGCGAGGACGGGGTCGTACGTCAGCACGTCACCGCTGCCGAGATAGACGAGTTGCAGCCGGCGCGGAATCACGTTCTTCAGCCGCCACACCACCAGGGCGTAGAACTTCATCTGGAACAGGGCACCCTCGGCGTACTCGGGCCGGGGCGCCTTGCCCGTCTTGTAGTCGACGATCCGCACCTCGCCGGTGGGCGCCACATCGACCCGGTCGATGATCCCGCGCAGCTTCAGCCCGGAGTCCAACTGGGCCTCGATGAACAGCTCGCGCTCGGCGGGCTCGAGCCGCGTGGGGTCCTCCAGCGTGAACCAGCGCTCCACCAGCCGCTCCGCCTCGCCGAGCCAGCGCGTCAGCCGCTCGCCCTCCGGATCGTCGGCGAACAGCTCGACGACCTCTGGGCGAGACTCCCTGAGCCGGTCCCACTGACCGGGGATGAGCGACTTGGCGCGGGGCGCGGTCCGCTCCGCGGCCGGGGCGTCGAAGAGCCGCTCCAGCACCGCGTGCACCAGCGTGCCTCTGGTCGCCGCCTCGCTCGGCTTCTCGGGCAGCCGGTCGATCACCCGGAACCGGTACAGCAGCGGGCACTGCATGAAGTCACTGGCACGCGAGGGGGACAGGGAGGCCGGCGCTATGGCGGTGGACCGGACCGGGACCGTCGTGGCCGCGCTGTCCACCGCCTCTGCCGTCGCCGCCGGCTCGGCCGTGACCGGCTGCTCCACGTCCGCGGTGTCGCCGCCGGTGGCCGCTGTGACGCCCTCTGTGCTCGTCTCCATGACGACAGACCATACGGCCCGCCACTGACAGTGACCCAGTCACGGTCGTGGCCGGTGCGACGACGGGGGAAACACGGGGGTGCCGGGGCGGAACGCGTCGCCACGGCCGCATACCATCGACCCGAGACCCTCCCGTCCGGCAGGCACGGGAGACGCTTCGAACGAGGGGACACCGTGGACGAGAGCGGCGGTAGCGGGCGGCCGCGGCCCGGCAACGACGAGTCGGCCGAGCACCACGCAGCACCTGCGGCCCCGGCCCCCGACCCCGCACGCCCCAACCCGGCCTCGAAGCGCACCGGCACCGACGAGACCACTCCACCCGACGAACCGACCATGGTCGTACGACGGTTGGACGCGCCCCAGGGGGAGAACACAGGGGACGCCGCTACGGACAGCGACGCAGAGGGGCACCAGGCCCAGACTCAGCCCCACGAAGTGAAGGGCCCCGAAGTCAAGGGCCACGTAGCCGGCAGTCACGAAGTCGGCGGTCACGAAGGCAGCGGGCCCGCGGATTCCGGCACCGGAGCAACGGCTCCGCGAGCCGACGGCCCCGAAGCGCAGGGCGCGGCGGCAGCCGGTCTCCCACCGCACCGCCCCGAGGCGCAGGGATCCGGCAGCCAGGCCGCCGCGGGCCTCGGCTCCGAAGCCCAGGGCCCGGCGGAACCCGGCGGCGACGCCGAGGCCTCCGCGCCCGAGGGTTCCGGAGTCCGTGGTTCCGCAGAGCGCGGGCAGGATCCGTGGGGTCCCGAGACGCAGGTACCCGCAGGTCAAGCGGGAGACGCGGGGGACGCGGGAGCCGGTGACCCGGCGCCCGGCGCCACCCCCCACCCCGGGGAAGACCCCCACCACGACACATCCGCCGGCGACCGCACCCTCGCCCGCTCCGGTCTCGCCAAGGGCCGTCAGCCCAGGCGCCCCCGGGAACCCGGGCCCGGCGGCGGGCTGCTGATGGGGCGGCCGTTCGGGGTGCCGGTGTATGTCGCGCCCAGCTGGTTCCTCGTCGCCGCCCTGATCACCTGGGTGTTCGGCGGTCAGCTCGACCGCGTGCTGCCGGAGCTCGGCGCCGCCCGCTACCTGGTCTCGCTCTTCTTCGCGGTCGCCTTCTACGCCTCCGTGCTCATCCACGAACTGGCCCACACGGTCGCGGCTCTCCGCTTCAAGCTGCCCGTCCGCCGCATCCAGCTCCAGTTCTTCGGCGGGGTCTCCGAGATCGAGAAGGAGGCCGAGACACCGGGGCGGGAGTTCTGGCTGGCCTTCGTCGGCCCGCTGCTCTCCCTCGTCCTCTCTGGCCTCTTCTACCTCGCCCTGCTGCCCGTCGAGCCCGGCACGGTCCCGGGGGTGCTGCTGGCCGGCCTGATGATCTCCAACCTCATCGTCGCCGCCTTCAACCTCCTGCCCGGCCTGCCCCTCGACGGCGGCCGTATGCTCCGCGCGGTCGTCTGGAAGCTCACCGGCAAGCCGATGAGCGGCACCATCGCCGCCGCCTGGGTCGGCCGCGCCCTCGCCGTCTGTGTCCTGATCGGCCTGCCGCTGCTCACCCAGTCCGGGGCGCTCGGCTCCAACGCCGAGGACAACGTCGGCATGGACACCGTCATGGACGCCCTGCTCGCCGCGATCCTCGCCGCCATCATCTGGACCGGCGCCGGCAACAGCCTGCGCATGGCCCGCCTGCGCGAACACCTGCCCGAGCTGCGCGCCCGCAACCTCACCCGCCGCGCGGTCCCCGTGGAGACGAACACCCCGCTCTCCGAGGCCCTGCGCCGCGCCAACGCCGCCGGCGCACGCGCCCTGGTCGTCGTCGACGCCGACGGGAACCCGCTGTCGCTCGTCCGCGAGGCCGCCATCGTGGGCGTACCGGAACACCGCCGCCCCTGGGTCGCCGTCAGCGGCCTCGCCCAGGACCTCACCGAGGGCATGCGGGTCTCCGCGGAGCTGGCGGGCGAGGACCTCCTGGACGCCCTGCGCACCACGCCGGCCACCGAGTACCTGGTCGTCGAGGAGACCGGCGAGATCTACGGCGTCCTGTCGGCGGCCGACGTGGAGCGGGCTTTCGTGAAGGCGATGGCCCGCCCGAGCTGAACACCGGGTGGTCGGCGCCTCCCCCAAACGCCGGTAGGCTGGTCACATGTCCGAACCGACCGGTGCCGCCCGCAGGCGCGGGCCCTTCAAGGTCGGGGACCAGGTTCAGCTGACCGACCCCAAGGGCCGCCACTACACGTTCACGCTCGAGGCCGGGAAGAATTTCCACACCCACAAGGGTTCCTTCCCGCACGACGAACTGATCGGCGCTCCCGAGGGCAGCGTTGTCCGCACCACCGGGAACGTCGCCTACCTCGCGCTGCGCCCCCTGCTCCCCGACTACGTCCTGTCCATGCCCCGCGGGGCAGCCGTCGTCTACCCGAAGGACGCGGGGCAGATCCTCGCCTTCGCCGACATCTTCCCCGGCGCCCGCGTCGTCGAGGCCGGCGTCGGCTCCGGCTCGCTCAGCAGCTTCCTGCTGCGCGCCATCGGCGACCAGGGCATGCTGCACTCCTACGAGCGCCGCGAGGACTTCGCCGAGATCGCCCGGCAGAACGTGGAGCGCTACTTCGGCGGCCCGCACCCGGCCTGGCAGCTCACCGTCGGCGACCTCCAGGACAACCTGAGCGACCCCGACGTCGACCGGGTCATCCTCGACATGCTCGCCCCGTGGGAGTGCCTGGAGGCCGTCTCCAAGGCGCTCGTCCCCGGCGGCATCCTGTGCTGCTACGTGGCGACCACCACCCAGCTCGCGCGGACCGTCGAGTCCATCCGTGAGTTCGGCTGCTTCAACGAGCCGTCCGCCTGGGAGTCGATGATCCGCAACTGGCACGTCGAGGGCCTGGCCGTCCGCCCGGACCACCGGATGATCGGCCACACCGGCTTCCTGCTCACCGCCCGCCGCCTCGCCGACGGCGTAGAGCCGCCCATGCGCCGCCGCCGCCCCGCCAAGGGCGCCTACGGCGACGACTACACCGGCCCCAACGCCGACGCGGGCGCAGGCCGCTAGAGCACGGCCTGCAGGGCGGCGTCGTGCCGCGACAACGCACAAACGCCGTGGCCGAGTTCCCGGGCACCTCCGGGAACTCGGCCGCGGCGTATCCACGTTGACGCGGAGCCAGAATCCGTAACACCCACGCCCCGGCCCGGTTCGCGGAGCCAGTGGACTGTGAACTGCCACCCCGCCGTTCCCTCGCACTGTGACGTGTGGCACCATGCAGGCCACCCCCACCGGTACAGCCCCACGGGAGACACTCCTAGTGCAGCAATCCGCCGTCCCGGAACTGGCACACACCCACACCCGTCCGATCCACTGGGTCGCCACCGCGACGGCGGTCGCCGCGGTCGTGGCCCTCTCCTCGGTCCTGCAACCCAACGCGGCCACGGCGGCCCAGGCGGCCGGCCCGGAGACCAAGGGCGCCCCGGCCGTCACCGGGCCCCTCGACCCCACGGGCGTCGACTTCCCGATCGAGTGCGGTCGGGTCAAGGAGCTCGTGGTGAAGAAGGCCTCCGGAGACCTTGACGGCGACGGCAGGCCGGAGACGGCGGTCGTGGTGCACTGCGACGCGGCGATGGGAACCCCGCCCGACGGCGTGTACGTCCTCACCCGGGCGGCGGACGGCGGCAAGCCCCGGGTGGTCGCCACCCTGGTCGACCCCAAGGACCGACGCACCGTGACCGACTTCGCCCTCCGGGACGGAGCCGTCCTCGCGACGCTCCTCGGCTATTCGTCCGCTGACGTGCCCAGTTGCTGCCCGGACGTCAAGGACAGCGCGAAGTGGGTGTGGAAGAACGGCGCGTTCGTCCGCTCGACACCCGCCGGGGCACAGAACGTCTGAACCGCGCAACCCCGACGTGTGAGATATCAGACAGCGGTAACGGCTTGTGGTGCCGTTGTCACTCGGCGTCAGGGCCGTAGACCTCGACCTTGTCCGAAACGCGGCGAACGTGGATGCAGTCGCCCGGACATTCCTTCGCCGAGTCCACCACATCGGTGAGAAGCGGCAACGGTACGGGCGTTGTGGCGCCCTTGTCCTGGAGGAGCTCGTCGCCGGAGCCCTTCACGTAGGCCAGGCCGTCGATGTCCAGCTCGAACACCTCGGGCGCGTACTGGGCGCAGATGCCGTCGCCGGTACACAGATCCTGGTCGATCCAGACCTCCAGATCGTCGCTGGCGGCCCCGGCCTGCTGCTGCACGCTCATCTCTCCTGCCGTTTCTGCGTCGAGCCGAACGGGAATCCGGCCAGCTCTGACGGGTGTTGAACACTTTGACCCTACCTCCGGCAGCTTTCCAATCATGTTCCGTGGGTATTCCCCTGGCGTGAGGGAGAGCGCAAGGGTGAAGATCGGACACACCCCGACAGTCTTTTGATCTAGGGGTTTCAATCGACACCCACCCAGGTAGGGTCTGGAAGCGTCCAGCTCCCCTTGGAGGAGGTGAGGACCGTGGCAGCCCACGACGACGACATGAACCGCGGCATCCGCCCGGGACGAGGGTCCGAGGACCCCGACGGGCAGATTGCCTACCTTGAGCAGGAGATCGCCGTCCTGCGACGTAAGCTCGCCGACTCTCCGCGACACACGAGGATTCTCGAAGAGCGGATCGTCGAGCTGCAGACCAACCTGGCCGGCGTGTCCGCTCAGAACGAGCGACTCGCCAACACGCTCCGTGAGGCCCGAGACCAGATCGTGGCTCTCAAGGAGGAAGTCGACCGGCTCGCGCAGCCGCCGGCCGGCTTCGGTGTCTTCCTGCAGGCGAATGAGGACGGCACCGCCGACATCTTCACCGGCGGCCGCAAACTACGGGTGAACGTCAGCCCCAGCGTCGAGGTCGACGAGCTCCGGCGCGGCCAGGAACTGATGCTCAACGAAGCTCTCAACGTGGTCGAGGCCATGGAGTACGAGAGCGTGGGCGACATCGTCACCCTCAAGGAGATCCTCGAGGACGGCGAGCGCGCCCTCGTGGTGGGGCACACCGACGAGGAACGGGTGGTACGGCTCGCCGAGCCGCTGCTGGACGTCGTCATCCGTCCCGGTGACGCCCTGCTGCTCGAACCTCGTTCCGGCTATGTCTACGAGGTCGTCCCGAAGAGCGAGGTCGAGGAGCTCGTCCTCGAAGAGGTCCCGGACATCGGCTACGAGCAGATCGGCGGTCTGGGCGGCCAGATCGAGGCGATCCGCGACGCGGTCGAGCTCCCGTACCTCTACCCCGACCTCTTCAAGGAGCACGAACTGCGGCCGCCCAAGGGCGTCCTGCTGTACGGGCCTCCTGGATGCGGCAAGACGCTCATCGCCAAGGCCGTCGCCAACTCGCTGGCCAAGAAGGTCGCCGAGGTGACCGGACAGGCCACGGGCAAGAGCTTCTTCCTCAACATCAAGGGCCCCGAGCTCCTGAACAAGTACGTCGGCGAGACCGAGCGGCAGATCCGCCTGGTCTTCCAGCGTGCTCGAGAGAAGGCCAGCGAGGGCACCCCCGTCATCGTCTTCTTCGACGAGATGGAGTCCCTCTTCCGCACCCGTGGTTCCGGTGTCAGCTCGGACGTGGAGAACACCATCGTCCCGCAGCTGCTCGCCGAGATCGACGGCGTGGAGGGCCTGCAGAACGTGGTCGTGATCGGTGCCTCCAACCGTGAGGACATGATCGACCCCGCCATCCTGCGACCCGGCCGGCTCGACGTGAAGATCAAGATCGAGCGTCCGGACGCCGAAGCGGCCAAGGACATCTTCGGCAAGTACCTCACCGAGCGCCTCCCGCTGCACTCCGACGACCTCGGCGAGCACGGTGGCAGCAGGACCACCACCGTCCAGAGCATGATCCAGACGGCCGTGGAACACATGTACGCCGAATCCGAGGAAAACCGCTTTCTGGAAGTCACCTACGCCAATGGCGACAAGGAAGTCCTCTACTTCAAGGACTTCAATTCCGGCGCCATGATCGAGAACATCGTGGGCCGCGCCAAGAAGATGGCGATCAAGGACTTCCTGGAGCACACCCAGAAGGGCCTGAGGGTTTCCCACCTCCTGCAGGCCTGCGTGGACGAGTTCAAGGAGAACGAGGACCTGCCCAACACCACCAACCCGGACGACTGGGCCCGCATCTCCGGCAAGAAGGGCGAGCGGATCGTTTACATCCGTACGCTCATCACCGGAAAGCAGGGTGCGGACACCGGACGCTCCATCGACACGGTGGCGAACACCGGTCAGTACCTGTAAAAGACAGGGCGGCTGCGGGTGCCCTCACCGGGTACCCGCAGCCGACTGTTTTTCGGGCGATGCTGGAGCAAGGCAATGACGCAAATGATCTCCCCACCAGCGCAGTGGCGTTCTAGGCTCTTCGGTACCGCCGAGTCGCGCAGTGCGGGGACGGGCACCGCACACGCACCGGAGCGCCAGCGGTACTTGAGCGGCGCCCCCGACCGAGGGCGCCGCCGGGCAAGGAGGGCCGCATGACCGTACGGCGAGTAATGGGCATCGAGACGGAGTACGGGATCTCCGTCCCCGGTCACCCCAACGCCAATGCCATGCTCACCTCGTCCCAGATCGTCAACGCCTACGCGGCGGCGATGCACCGGGCCCGCCGGGCCCGCTGGGATTTCGAGGAGGAGAACCCGCTGCGGGACGCGCGAGGCTTCGACCTCGCCCGCGAGGTCGCCGACTCCAGCCAGCTCACCGACGAGGACATCGGGCTGGCCAATGTGATCCTCACCAACGGCGCGCGGCTCTACGTCGACCACGCGCACCCCGAATACAGCTCTCCCGAGGTCACCAACCCCTGGGACGCCGTCCTGTGGGACAAGGCCGGCGAGCGGATCATGGCAGAGGCGGCCGAGCGTGCCGCTCAGCTCCCCGGAGCGCAGCCGATCCACCTCTACAAGAACAACACCGACAACAAGGGCGCCTCCTACGGGACGCACGAGAACTACCTGATGAAGCGGGAAACCGCCTTCTCGGACATCGTGCGCCACCTGACGCCGTTCTTCGTCTCCCGCCAGGTCGTCACCGGGGCGGGGCGCGTCGGCATCGGCCAGGACGGGCACGAGCACGGCTTCCAGCTCAGTCAGCGCGCCGACTACTTCGAGGTCGAGGTGGGCCTGGAGACCACCCTCAAGCGTCCGATCATCAACACCCGCGACGAGCCGCACGCCGACGCCGAGAAGTACCGCCGCCTGCACGTGATCATCGGCGACGCGAACCTCTCGGAGATCTCCACCTACCTGAAGCTGGGCACGACCGCTCTCGTCCTGTCCATGATCGAGGATGGCTTCATCGCCGTCGACCTGGCCGTTGAGCAGCCCGTACGCACCCTTCACCAGGTCTCCCACGACCCGACGCTCAAGCGTCTGGTCACGCTCCGCAGCGGCCGGACCCTCACCGCGGTCCAGCTCCAGATGGAGTACTTCGAGCTCTCGCGCAAGTACGTGGAGGAGCGGTACGGCGCGGACGCCGACGAGCAGACCAAGGACGTCCTGGCCCGCTGGGAGGACACGCTCAACCGCCTGGAGAACGACCCCATGAGCCTGGCCGGCGAGCTGGACTGGGTCGCCAAGCGGGAACTCATGGAGGGCTACCGGCGCCGTGACGATCTCGACTGGGATGCCGCCCGGCTGCACCTGGTCGACCTCCAGTACGCCGACGTACGCCCCGACAAGGGCCTGTACAACCGTCTGGCGGCCCGCGGCCGTATCAAGCGGCTGCTGAGCGACGACCAGGTCGAGCGGGCCCGTACGAAGCCACCGGAGGACACGCGTGCGTACTTCCGCGGCCGCTGCCTGGAGCAGTACGCCGACGACGTCGCCGCCGCCTCCTGGGACTCCGTGATCTTCGATCTGCCGGGCCGGGACTCGCTCCAGCGGGTTCCAACCCTCGAACCACTTCGCGGAACGCGAAATCACGTCAAGGAGCTCCTGGACCGCTGTCGGACGGCGGAAGACCTGGTCAGGGTGCTGTCGGGCAACTGAGGGGGTACTCGGGGCCGACCCGGTCCCACAGGGTGGAATCCCCGCCGTCCGGGAATCATCGAGGTGGTCCCCGGACGTTGAGGGAACTGCGGGGCCGATGTCGGACCCTGCTTGTAGGGTCTGATCAAGAACGTCGAACCGAGCGGGGTGAGGGTTATGGCGACCAAGGACACCGGCGGCGGACAGCAGAAGGCGACGCGCAACACCGAGGAGGTCGAGGAGGCGCCCGAGGCGCAGGCATCCGAAGACCTCAAGGAGCGCCAGGAGAAGCTGAGCGACGACGTCGACTCGGTACTGGACGAGATCGACGACGTCCTCGAGGAGAACGCCGAGGACTTCGTGCGTTCCTTCGTGCAAAAGGGCGGTCAGTAACGCCCGTTGTCCGTCCCGGAGTCGGCCCGCGCAAGCAGGTCGTCGCCGGGACGGATGACCGGCGTTCGCACGGGTATGGTCCGTGCACAGATTTGATGATCGGCTCGGCCGTTCCCGTCGGGCCGCCGCCTTACGTGGAAGGAATCGCGTGGAAGCCAACCCTCGTAGCACCGGGCGTCTGCCGGCTGCCTTCCTGACGCCCGGCTCGTCCTCCTTCATGGACTTCCTGTCCGAGCACCAGCCGGAGATCCTCCCGGGAAACCGGCAGCTCCCGCCCACCCAGGGCGTGATCGAGGCGCCGCACGGCACCACGATCGTGGCCGTGACGTTCCCCGGCGGTGTCGTGCTCGCCGGTGACCGCCGCGCCACGATGGGCAACGTCATCGCACAGCGCGACATCGAGAAGGTCTTCCCGGCCGACGAGTACTCGGCCGTCGGCATCGCCGGCACCGCCGGTCTCGCGGTCGAGATGGTCAAGCTCTTCCAGCTCGAGCTGGAGCACTTCGAGAAGGTCGAGGGGGCGCAGCTCTCCCTGGAGGGCAAGGCGAACCGCCTGTCGACCATGATCCGTTCCAACCTCGGCATGGCCATGCAGGGCCTGGCCGTGGTCCCGCTGTTCGCCGGGTACGACGTGGACCGGGGCAGGGGCCGTATCTTCTCCTACGACGTCACCGGTGGCCGCTCCGAGGAGCACAACTTCGCGGCGACGGGCTCCGGCTCGGTCTTCGCCCGGGGCGCCATGAAGAAGCTCTTCCACGGCGGCCTGACCGAGGCCGAGGCCACGATGCTCGTGGTGCAGGCCCTCTACGACGCGGCAGACGACGACTCGGCGACCGGCGGTCCCGATGTCGCCCGCCGGATCTACCCCATCGTCACCGTGATCACCGAGGACGGCTTCCGCCGCCTCGCCGAGGACGAGTCCTCCGAGATCGCCCGCTCGATCCTGGAGCGGCGCCTGGAGCAGCCCGACGGCCCGCGCGCCGCGCTGCTCTAGCCGACGGGCCGGTTCTTACCAAGGTGATCCAGGGAATTCGACGGAACTCAGAAGAGAGGGACGGATAACCGGTGTCGACGCCGTTCTATGTCTCACCCCAGCAGGCCATGGCCGACCGGGCGGAGTACGCCCGCAAGGGCATCGCCCGCGGCCGCAGCCTGGTCGTGCTGCAGTACGCCGACGGCATCGTCTTCGTCGGCGAGAACCCGTCCCGCGCGCTGCACAAGTTCAGCGAGATCTACGACCGGATCGGCTTCGCGGCCGCCGGCAAGTACAACGAGTACGAGAACCTCCGCATCGGCGGCGTCCGGTACGCCGACCTGCGCGGTTACACCTACGACCGTGACGACGTGACCGCCCGCGGTCTCGCCAACGTCTACGCCCAGACGCTGGGCACCATCTTCTCCAGCGCGGCCGAGAAGCCGTACGAGGTGGAGCTGGTCGTCGCCGAGGTCGGGGAGACTCCCGAGGGCGACCAGATCTACCGGCTGCCGCACGACGGTTCGATCGTGGACGAGCACGGCTCGGTCGCGGTCGGCGGCAACGCCGAGACGATCAGCACCTACCTGGACCAGCGTCACGAGGACGGCATGTCGCTCGCCGGGGCGCTGAAGCTGGCCGTCCAGGCGCTGTCCCGCGACACCAACGGCAGCGAGCGGGAGATCCCCGCGGAGCGCCTGGAGGTGGCCGTGCTGGACCGTACGCGTCCTCAGAAGCGCAAGTTCAAGCGCATCGTCGGCGGGCAGCTCGGCCGGCTGCTGGAGGCCGGCGGCGCGACCACCGAGGCGGAGAGCGCCGAAGAACCCGACGAGACCTAGCCCACCGCGACCTGAAGTGCCCCGGCCGACCCTCGGCCGGGGCACAGGCGCGTCAGGAGGCGCCAGGTGGCGCCGTGGAGCCCCGTACGACCAGCTCGACGGGAATGTCCCCGGCCTCGGGTGTACGGCCCTCCAGGACCGCCAGCAGGGCCCGCATCCCGCGTTCGCCGAACAGCTCCGCGTCCAGCCGTACGGTCGTCAGCTCCGGGTCGATGGCGGTGGCCAGCGCGAGGTCGTCGAGCCCGGTGACCGACACGTCGTCGGGCACCCGCAGGCCGAGGCGGCGCAGCGCCTTGTAGGCACCGGCGGCCAGCTTGTCGTCGTCGCAGACCAGCGCGGTCGGCCGTGGCCCGGGGACGGACAGGGCGGCCTCGGCGGCGGTCACGGCGCCCTCGATGGAGATCGGCGCGCGGGCCGTGCGGACCGTGGTGCCGGGCACGGCACCGACCCGTGCGGCCAGTTCGTGGGCGCGCACCTCGAAGGTCCAGGACGGCACGTCCGCCGCCAGGTGCAGGAAGCGGCGGTGCCCCAGGCCCAGCAGGTGCTCGGCGACCTGTCGTACGCCGTCCACGATGTCCAGGTTGACCGTGGCCGCCCCGAGGCTTCCGGAAGGGTCGCTGTCCAGCATCACCAGGGGCAGCTGGTCGCCGCGGATGGCGGTGAGCGCGTCGGCGGCCATGGAGGAGGCGATGACGCCGTCCAGGGCGGCCTGCGCGGAGGCGAAGGGGTCCCGGGCGGGACCGATGCCCTCGGGGGAGGGGTACAGGACCACACCGAATCCGTGTTCGGCGGCCACGCGGGCCGCGCCCGTGTAGACGCCCGCGAAGAACTCCGTGGTCAGCGCGGGGACCACCAGGAGCACCGTGCGGGTACGTCCCAGGCGCAGATTGCGGGCCGCCAGGTTGGGCCGGTAACCCAGCTCCCGCGCGGCCTCCCGGACGCGCTCGGCGGTCGTCTCCGACACCCGCCCACGCCACTTGTCGCCGAGAACCAGGGAGACCGCGGCCTGGGAGACGCCGGCGGCCTGGGCGACGTCACGGCTGGTGGGGCGGGTGCTGCCTCGTGCCACCGGCTGCCTGCTCTTTCGTCTGGACGCGTGAACAGCGCACATGGTACGTATGACGGAGGACGTTATACGTAACACCTCACGCGTCACCGGGCGCACCGGACGCACCGGGCGAGCAAAGGGCGGGACATGGTCGCGGGATACCTGGACATCCTCAGGGCGAGGCACGCCGTCCGGCTGCTCGCCGGCACGCTGGTGGGGCGGCTGCCGAACGCCACCGCCGCGATCGCGATCGTGCTGTTCGTGCGCGCGGAGGGCGGCACGTACAGCCTGGCCGGCGGGCTCGCGGCCGCCTACGGCGTGGCCAACGCCGTGGGCCAGCCGGTGCTCGGGCGGCTGGTGGACCTGCACGGCCAGCCGCGCGTCCAGCTGCCCGCCGCGCTTCTGTCGGCCCTCGCGATGGCCGTCTTCGCCTTCACGGGCACCGACCCGCTGCCGTTCGCCTACGCCGCCGTGGCGGCCGCCGGGCTCTTCACGCCGCCCCTGGAGGGCGGCCTGCGGGCGCTGTGGCCCAACGTCCTCGCCAAGGAGGACCAGGTGCACACCGCGTACGCCATGGACGCGGTCGCCCAGGAAATCCTGTTCACCGTCGGGCCGCTGCTGGTGACCCTGTGCACGGCGCTCTGGTCGGCACAGGCGGCGCTGCTCGTCCTGAACGTCGTCGGCGTGCTGGGCGCCCTCTGGGTGGTCGTCTCGCCGCCCTCGCGCGCGTGGCGCTCGGCGCCGCGCGAGGCGCACTGGCTCGGCGCCCTCAGGTCGCCCGGCCTTCTCGCGCTCCTCGGCGCGTTGCTCTTCGTCGGGATCGCGCTCGGCTCCATCACCGTCGCCTCGGTGTCGTACGCGGACGACAACGGCGGTGACGCGGTGTACGGCTGGCTGATGGCGGGCATCGGCCTGGGCGCGCTCATCGGCGGCGTGTTCTACGGAGCGCGGCAGTGGACCGGCGAGCCCGCCCGGAGACTGCAGGTCCTGGTGGCCTTCCTGGCGGTGTGTTACCTGCCGCTCACTCTGATGCCGGGCGCGGTCGCCATGACGCTGCTGACGGTCCTCGCCGGTGTCTTCCTCGCGCCCGCCATCGCCTGCGCGTTCCTCCTGGTGGACCGGCACGCCCCGCGCGGGACGGTCACCGAGGCGTTCTCCTGGCTCGTGACGACGTTCACCGTGGGCGCGTCCCTCGGAACGGGCCTCGCGGGTCCGGTCGTCGAGGCGGGCGGGGCCCTGTGGGGCTTCGTCATGCCGGGCGCCGCAGGAGGCGTGTCGTTGCTGGTTCTGCTGGCCACCGGACGGGTCCTCGCAGCGTCCGCCGGGGGAGCGGTTGTTGCGTCTTCATCGGAAAATGATCCAAACCGTGCCGTCGAACCCCGTTTCAGCTCGGGGGATCGGGCGTAATGTTCACTCATGGACCGCCGCATTTTCGGGCTGGAGAACGAGTACGGCGTCACGTGTACGTTCAGGGGACAGCGGCGCCTGTCTCCCGACGAGGTGGCGCGGTACCTCTTCCGCCGTGTCGTGTCATGGGGCCGCAGCAGCAATGTCTTTCTGCGAAACGGCGCCCGCCTCTATCTCGACGTGGGATCACATCCGGAATACGCGACACCCGAATGTGACAACGTGACCGAACTGGTCACCCACGACAAAGCGGGCGAGCGCATTCTCGAAGGACTACTGGTGGACGCCGAACGACGCCTGCACGAGGAAGGAATCGCGGGCGACGTCTACCTCTTCAAGAACAACACCGACTCGGCGGGCAACTCCTACGGCTGCCACGAGAACTATCTGGTGGCCCGGCACGGGGAGTTCTCCCGGCTCGCGGACATCCTCATTCCGTTCCTCGTCACGAGGCAGCTTCTCTGCGGCGCCGGCAAGGTGCTGCAGACCCCGCGGGGCGCGGTGTACTGCGTCAGCCAGCGGGCCGAGCACATCTGGGAGGGCGTCTCCTCGGCGACGACCCGCTCCCGGCCGATCATCAACACCCGCGACGAACCGCACGCCGACGCCGAGCGCTACCGCCGCCTGCACGTCATCGTGGGCGACTCCAACATGTCCGAGACGACCATGCTGCTCAAGGTCGGCGCCACCGACCTGGTGCTGCGCATGATCGAGGCGGGCACCGTGATGCGCGACCTCACCCTGGAGAACCCGATCCGGGCGATCCGCGAGGTCAGTCACGACATCACCGGCCGCCGCAAGGTCCGCCTGGCCAGCGGCCGCGAGGCCTCCGCCCTGGAGGTGCAGCGCGAGTACTACGAGAAGGCCGTGGACTTCTGCGAGCGCCGCGGCATCCGCACCGGCACCGTGGAACAGGTCCTGGAGCTGTGGGGCCGCACGCTGGACTCGATCGAGGCCGAGGACCTCGACCGGATCGGCACCGAGATCGACTGGGTCATGAAGTACAAGCTCATCGAGCGGTACCGGGCCAAGCACAACATGACCATGTCCCACCCGCGGGTCGCGCAGATAGACCTCGCCTACCACGACATCCACCGCCGGCGTGGCCTGTACTACCTGCTGGAGAAGAGGGGCCAAGCCACCCGGATCTGCAACGACTTGAAGATCTTCGAAGGCAAGTCGGTTCCTCCGCAGACCACTCGGGCGCGACTGCGCGGCGACTTCATCCGGCGGGCGCAGGAACAGCGCCGTGACTTCACGGTCGACTGGGTCCACCTCAAGCTCAACGACCAGGCGCAGCGAACGGTGTTGTGCAAGGACCCGTTCCGGTCCGTGGACGAGCGGGTGGAGAAGCTGATCGCAGGAATGTGAGCAACCCGTTCCGGAGGAACGTCCGGAACGCAACACGGGCGCCGTACGTTTCACGTACGGCGCCCTTCTCACGCCGTAGAGTTGCGCGCACGCCATCAACAAGATCGACGATTACGAGGCCCCCACTGTGCGCCGACGCTCACTCCTCATCGCCGTACCCACAGGACTTGTCACGCTCGCCGGATGCGGCGACGACGAGTCCGGCTCCAGTGAGGCGAGCGACAGCGCGTCGCCCTCGGCGTCGGCCTCGGGACCCGTCCCGGCGCCGAAGATCGTCGACGGGCCACTGCCGGCGATCACCGCGGGCGCCAAGTTCGGCGAGAAGCCGACGGTCGCCAAGGGCAGCGGCGCCCCCTCCAAGGACCTCGCGGTGAAGACGATCATCCCGGGCACCGGCACCACGGCGGCCGAGAACGACTACATCCAGGCGAACTACCTCGGTCAGATCTGGGACACGGCGAAGGTCTTCGACAACTCCTACGACCGCAAGACGCCCCTGCTCATCCAGCTCGCCGCGGGCAGCATCATCGACGGCTGGCGGTACGCCCTGACCGGCAAGAAGACCGGCAGCCGCGTCCAGCTCGCGACCCCGCCCACCTGGGGGTACGGCAAGGAGGGCTACGCGGAGGGCGGCATCAAGGGCACCGACACGCTGGTGTTCGTCATCGACCTGCTGGAGACCTTCAACGCGAAGAGCTCCGCCAAGGGCACGAACGTCGCGCAGGACAACGTGGACGTGCCGAAGGTCGGCACCAACACCGACGGCAAGGCGCCCTCCATCGAGGTCCCCAAGAGCGACGCGCCGAAGAAGCTGGTCGCGAACTACGTCATCGAGGGCGACGGCGAGAAGGTCACCGCCGAGAACACCGTGCTCGTGCAGTACAAGGGCGTTCTGTGGGACTCCGGCAAGGAATTCGACTCGACGTACGGCCGCAAGGCGCTGACGTCGTTCTCGCTCCAGCAGGTCGTCAAGGGATGGTCGCAGGGGCTCACCGGCAAGAAGGTCGGCAGCCGCGTCCTCGTCGTCGTGCCTCCGGACCTGGGTTACGGCGACAGCCCGCCGGCCGACAGCGGCATCAAGAAGGACTCCACGCTGGTCTTCTCGGTCGACATCCTCGCGAAGATGTGATCCCGCCGAGATGCAAGACTGTGCCCGTTGCCTTTCCGTACACAAGCAGGAGCTAGAGACGTGAGCATCGACAAGCCCGAGATCGACTTCCCGGGTGGCGAGCCCCCGGCGGAGCTGGAGATCAAGGACATCTGGGAGGGCGACGGCGAGGTGGCGCAGGCCGGCCAGACCGTCACCGTCCACTACGTCGGCGTTGCCTTCAGCACCGGCGAGGAGTTCGACGCCAGCTGGAACCGCGGCACCCCGTTCCGCTTCCCGCTGGGTGGCGGCCGGGTCATCAAGGGCTGGGACCAGGGCGTGCAGGGCATGAAGGTCGGCGGCCGCCGCCAGCTGACCATCCCCGCCCACCTCGCCTACGGCAACCAGAGCCCGACCCCGGCGATCAAGCCCGGTGAGACGCTGATCTTCGTGGTCGACCTCCTCGGGGTCTGATCGCCGCAGACCGGTCTCGACCACCTGGGGCCCATGCCTGTCCGGGCATGGGCCCTCGGCTTTTGCCGCGCCACTTCGGGGCGGTACGGTCATCGTCCGTAAGCACCATAGGGAGGCGAAGGGCGCCGATGGCCATTGCCAAGGCCGAGCGACTGATGAACCTGGCGCTGTGTCTGCTCGGGACGCGGCGGCCGCTCAGCAAGCGCGAGCTGCGTGAGTCCATCGAGGCCTACCTGGAAGCCGGGTCGGACGACTCCTTCAACCGCATGTTCGAGCGCGACAAGGATGATCTGCGCGAACTCGGCCTGGTCATCGAGACCGTCGAGAACCTGGACGGCGAGATCGGCTACCTGGCCCGCCGCGACAGCAACCGCCTGCCGCCCGTCACCCTGGACGCCGAGGAGGCCGCGGCCCTGGGCCTGGCCGCCAAGGTGTGGCAACAGGCCCGGCTCGCGGGCGCGGCCAGTGGCGCCCTGCAGAAGCTGCGCGCCGCGGGACTCCCCGAGGACTTCGACCCGTACGAGACCCACGGCGCACTGGAACCACGCATCCCGGTGCACGAGGCCGCGTTCGAGCCGCTGATGCTGGCCTGCCGCGACCGCCGCCCGGTCGTCTTCGACTACCGCAAGGCCACCGCCGCCCGTCCCGAGCCCCGGCACGTCGAGCCGTGGGCGCTGGAATGCTGGCGCGGCCACTGGTACCTCGCGGGCTGGGACCGCGACCGCAGCGCCGAGCGGGTGTTCCGGCTGTCCCGGATCACCGGCAAGGTGCGCACCCGCGGCGCCCGCTACACCGCCCCCGTGCCCGACGTCGTCACCGTCCGTGAGACCGTCGCGAGCTGGGCCGGCGAGACCGCCGACCGCTCCGCGCTGATCCGGCTGCGCTCCGAGGCGGGCTACCCCCTGCGGGCCAAGGCCGTCTCGGTCCGGGAACTGGGGGACGGCTGGGACGAGTTGGAGATTCCGTACGGTCACGGTCTGGACGCCTGGCTGGTGGAGTTCGGTCCGGACGTGGTGGTCCTGGAACCCGCCGAGCTGCGGGCCGACGTGCTGGACCGGCTACGTGCCGTGGCCAAGGGCTGAGGGGGCGTAAGAACGTGGTGGGAAAACCGGCCAGGCCGGCGAACGCCATCGACCAGACCCGGCGGATGCTCTCCCTGATGACGTATCTGAGGGAGCGTCCCGGCGCCCGGGTCGAGGACGTGGCCCGGGCCTTCGGGATCACCGAGGACGAGCTGGTCTCGGACCTCGACGTGCTGCCCATGTGCGGTACCAGCTTCCGCGGTGGCGATCTGCTCGACATCGACACCGACGGCGAGCGCATCTGGTGGCACAACCCCGATGACGTCGCCGAGCCCCTGCGGCTCGCCGCCGACGAGGCCACCGCTCTCCTGGTCGCCGCCCGCGCGGTGTCCACGCTGCCCGGCCTGCGCGAGAGCGACCGGCAGGCGCTGCTGCGGGCCACCGCCAAGGTGGAGGCCGCGGCCGGCGAGCAGGCCGGGGCCAGCTCCCGGCTGTCGGTGACCTTCGAGTCCGAGGGCGGCGTCTTCGCGGACGTCGACCGGGCCATCTCCGAGCGACGCCGTCTGTGGATCCGCTACTACTCGCCCGCCCGCGACGAGGTCACCGAGCGCGAGATCGACCCGATCCGGCTGGTCAGCGTCGGTCACACCTACGTCGAGGCCTGGTGCCGCCGCTCCGAGGCGCGCCGCACCTTCCGGCTCGACCGGGTCGCCGAGATCAAGATCCTCGACGAGCCGTCCGCGCCGCCCGAGGTCGAGCTGCGGGACCTGTCCGAGGGACTGGTGCAGCCCGCCGCCGAGGATCCGGAGGTGGTCGTCGAGGTCGGCCCCGGCGGACGCTGGGTCGCCGAGTACTACCCGCACGACAGTTCGGATGAACTTCCGGACGGCGGGCTGCGTATCACCCTGCGGACCCCGGAACCGGCGTCGCTCAAGCGGCTGGCGCTGCGGCTCGGGCGGGACGGCCGGATCGTCTCGCCGCGCGACCTCGCCGACAGTGCCCGCGAGGCGGCCCGCGAGGCGCTGGCGGCGTACGACGGGATCGAGGCGCACGGCGCTCCCGGAGCGCCGGTGGTCCACGACGGGCAGTACGACGGACAGGGCGACAGGCAGGAGCAGGGGCTTTGAGCGAGTCGTCGACGCCGGGCGCGGCAGTCACGGTGGCCGCCGCGTTCGCCGGGATGCGGAACGTGACCCCGGTGACGTTCAGGGCGGGCTGCCCGGACTGCCGGGGCCGCTTCGAGCTCGCCGCGAGCGCCCTGCGCCTGGCCATCGGCGCCACGAGCCGTACGACCTTCTACTCCTTCACCTGCCCCGACTGCTCGACGGTCGTCCGCAAACCGGCGGGGGAGCGGATCGTCGAGCTGCTGACGGGCGGCGGGGTCAGGACCTTGCGGCTCCATCCGACCCTCTAGGCTCGGCATCATGTTCTGGCCGATGTTCGCGGTAGCTGTGGGTTTTCTGGGTCTCGCCGTTCTCGGTGTGCTCGCCGTACGGGTCTTCCTGGAGGCTCAGCGCCTGGGCAGGCAGGTCACGGACTCGGCGCGGCGCATCAACCGGGCCGCGGAGGATCTGGAGCGTGCCTCCATGAGCGCGGCGCGCTCCGTGGACTCACTGTGAGTCGTCCAGTGTGGTCTCTGTGAGTTACGGGTGTGATGCGCTTTGGGCCACTTCGCCCTGTCGACTTGGTGGTTCCGCCAGGTACGCTGCTCGTCGCGGCCCGGAGAACGAGGCCCGGACCGCTGACCGGGAGTACGCACAGGGATTGCCAGGCGTTTACCCCTGAGCGTTACGATCGCTGTCAGCACGGTCGATCGGACACATGTCCGACCGGTCGGACAGCTCCCCACCCCAGCCGCCTCGGTGAGAAGGTAAAGACTTATGTTCGGAAGGCTCGGCGCCCCCGAGATCATTCTCATCCTCGTCGTCATCATCCTGCTGTTCGGCGCCAAGAAGCTTCCGGACATGGCGCGCTCGCTCGGCAAGTCCGCGCGGATCCTCAAGAGCGAGGCCAAGGCGATGAAGTCCGAGGGTCAGGACAACGCGTCCGCTCCCGCGGCCCCGCCGCACGACGACCAGCAGCCCCCCGTCCAGCGCACCATCCAGGCCGCTCCCGGTGACGTGACGAGCTCGCGCCCGGTCACCGAGCCGACGGACACGACCAAGCGCTGACGCAGGGCCGGTGACCTCCGGCCCGCTGCACGAGATGGGAACGTGGGTTGCTGAAGTCTGCCCGCACAGAGGAGAAGGATCCCGAGGGGCGGATGCCCCTCGGGGAGCACCTTCGTGAGCTGCGCAACCGCCTTGTCAAGAGCCTGCTGGCGATCGTTGTCACCACGGTCATCGCCGCCTTCTTCTACAAGGACATCATTCAGTTCTTCACGGACCCCATTCTGGAAGCGGTGGGGTGCAACTACAGCTTCGCCGAACTCGCGGAGAACACGGAGAACACCGAGTGCGCGCGGATCGTGCAGAACGGTCTGCTCAGCCCGTTCACGCTCGCTCTGACCGTGTCGTTGTCCTCGGGCGTGGTGCTCGCCACCCCGGTGTGGCTTTACCAGCTCTGGGCGTTCGTGGCGCCGGGTCTGCACCGGCACGAGAAGAAGTACGGCCTCGCCTTCGTGGGTGCCGGATTCCCGCTGTTCCTCACGGGGGCGTACTTCGCGTACTGGTCGCTGCCCAAGATGGCGACGGTGATGCTGGAATTCTCCATCATCGGAAGTGACAACCAGCTTCCCCTCGATGACCTTCTGCAGCTCATCATGCGGATGATCATCGTCTTCGGTCTCTCCTTCGAATTGCCGTTGCTGCTGGTGATGCTGAACTTCGGTGGCGTCCTCTCCGGCAAGAAGATGGCCGGCTGGTGGCGCGGCATGATCATGGGCATCACGCTCTTCGCCGCGATCGCCACCCCCAGCACGGACCCCATCTCCATGCTGGCGCTGGCGGGCCCCATCTGGATCATGTACTTCATGGCGACCGGTATCGCTCTCGCCAATGACAGGCGCCGGGCTCGGCGCGAGGCCGAGGGCCCCGCCGACGACGAGGCCTCCGAGCTCGACCTCACCCCCGAGGAAGTCGGCGAGGTGGAAACCGTCTCGGCCAGCCGGGCACTGCCCGAGCAGGCGAGCGCGGAACGGGTCAACGGTTATGACGACGTGACCTGACCGAGTCGGCCGCACTTGTAACGTCCGTGGCGTGACCAGCGAGATCACCCTCTTCGTCAACCCCACCGCGGGTCGCGGCCGGGGCGCCCACGCGGCGCAGCCGGCCGCTTCGGCTGTCCGGGCGGCCGGCTTCTCGGTGCGTACGGTCGTCGGCGTGAACGCCGAGGACGCCCTCGCACGCGCGCGTGCCGCCGTCGCCGACGGCACCGGCGCCCTGATCGCCGTCGGCGGCGACGGAATGGCGAATCTGGCTCTGCAGGCCGTCGCCGGAACGCGTACCCCGCTCGGCCTGGTCGCCGTCGGCACCGGCAACGACTTCGCCCGCGCCCTCGGTCTGCCCGTGCGTGACGCCGCCGCCGCGGGCCGCCTGATCGCCGACGCCCTCAAGGGCGCCCGGCTGCGCGACATCGACCTCGGCCGGGTGGACGGCCGGTGGTTCGGCACGGTCCTCGCCTGCGGTTTCGACTCCCGGGTCAACGACCGCGGCAACCGCATGCGATGGCCGACGGGGCGTCTCAAGTACGACCTGGCGATGCTCGCCGAACTCGCCGCCTTCCGCCCGTATCCGTACCGGATCACGCTGGACGACGGTGACGTCACGGAGACCGAGGCGACCCTGGTGGCCGTCGGCAACGGGTCCTCGTACGGCGGCGGCATGCGGATCTGCCCGGGCGCCGACCTCACCGACGGACTGTTCGACGTCACGGTGGTCGGGGACTGCAGCCGTACGACGCTGCTCAGGGTGTTCCCCGCGGTGTACCGGGGCCGGCACGTCGACCACCCGAAGGTCACCGTGCTGCGGGCGGCCAAGGTGGAGATCGCCGCACAGGGGATCACCGGGTACGCCGACGGCGAGCCGCTCGGGCCGTTGCCGCTGACCGCGCGCTGTATGCCGGCCGCCGTCCGGATCCTAGGGCCGTGAGCTGCGGGAATTGCATGTTTATCGTCATCGGATCCGGATAATGATCGTCCTGTTGTCAGTGGGGCCCGGTAGTCTCGAAAGCACGATGACAGAGGACCTCTCACCGGCCGAGCGGTATGCGGCAGCACGTAGGCGCGCTGTCGAGCAGGCCACCGCGCTCGCCGGTTTCCGCGAGATGTACGACTTCGGCCTCGACCCCTTCCAGATCGAGTCCTGTCAGGCGCTCGAGGCGGGCAAGGGCGTCCTGGTGGCCGCGCCGACCGGCTCCGGCAAGACGATCGTCGGCGAGTTCGCCGTCCACCTCGCCCTGCAGCAGGGCAAGAAGTGCTTCTACACGACACCCATCAAGGCCCTGTCGAACCAGAAGTACGCCGACCTGTGCCGTCGTTACGGCGCGGACAAGGTCGGCCTGCTCACCGGCGACAACAGCGTCAACTCGGACGCCCCGGTGGTCGTGATGACCACCGAGGTGCTGCGGAACATGCTGTACGCGGGCTCGCAGACCCTCCTCGGTCTCGGGTACGTGGTCATGGACGAGGTGCACTACCTCTCCGACCGCTTCCGCGGGGCCGTATGGGAAGAAGTGATCATTCACCTCCCGGAGTCGGTCACGCTGGTGTCGCTGTCGGCGACCGTGTCGAACGCCGAGGAGTTCGGCGACTGGCTCGACACCGTGCGCGGCGACACCGAGGTGATCGTCTCCGAGCACCGGCCCGTGCCGCTGTTCCAGCACGTGCTCGCCGGGCGGCGGATGTACGACCTGTTCGAGGAGGGTGAGGGCCACAAGAAGGCCGTCAATCCCGACCTCTCACGGCTGGCCCGGATGGAGGCCAGCCGGCCGTCGTACCAGGACCGCAAACGCGGCCGCGCGATGCGCGAAGCCGACCGCGAGCGGGAACGCCGGCAGCGCTCCCGCATCTGGACACCGAGCCGGCCCGAGGTCATCGAACGGCTGGACTCCGAGGGCCTGCTGCCCGCCATCACCTTCATCTTCAGCCGTGCCGCCTGCGAGGCCGCCGTCCAGCAGTGCCTGCACGCCGGCCTGCGGCTCAACGACGACGAGGCGCGGGAGAAGGTGCGCGCCCTGGTCGCGGAGCGCACGGCCTCCATCCCGACGGAGGATCTGCACGTCCTCGGCTACTACGAGTGGCTGGAGGGCCTGGAGCGTGGCATCGCGGCCCACCATGCGGGCATGCTGCCGACGTTCAAGGAGGTCGTCGAGGACCTGTTCGTACGCGGCCTGGTCAAGGCGGTGTTCGCGACCGAGACGCTGGCACTGGGCATCAACATGCCCGCGCGGTCCGTGGTGCTGGAGAAGCTCGTCAAGTGGAACGGCGAGCAGCATGCCGACATCACGCCCGGCGAGTACACCCAGCTGACCGGCCGTGCCGGCCGGCGAGGCATCGACGTCGAGGGCCACGCTGTCGTGCTGTGGCAGCGTGCCATGAGCCCCGAACACCTCGCGGGACTGGCCGGCACGCGCACGTATCCGCTGCGCTCCAGCTTCAAGCCGTCGTACAACATGGCGGTCAATCTGGTGGAGCAGTTCGGGCGGCATCGTTCGCGGGAGCTGCTGGAGACGTCCTTCGCGCAGTTCCAGGCCGACAAGTCGGTGGTCGGGATCTCGCGGCAGGTGCAGCGCAACGAGGAGGGGCTGGACGGCTACAAGGACTCCATGACCTGTCACCTCGGCGACTTCGAGGAGTACGCGCAGCTGCGCCGCGAACTCAAGGACCGGGAGACCGAGCTGGCCCGGCAGGGCGTCAGCCAGCGGCGCGTCGAGGCCGCCGTCGCGCTGGAGAAGCTCAAGCCGGGGGATGTCATCCACGTCCCGACCGGCAAGTACGCGGGCCTGGCGCTGGTGCTGGACCCGGGGCTGCCGGCCGGACGGTCGAACGGCCATCGGGGGTTCGAGCACCACGACGGACCGCGTCCGCTGGTGCTGACCTCCGAGCGGCAGGTCAAGCGGCTCGCGGCCATGGACTTCCCGGTGCCCGTCGAGGCGTTGGAGCGGATGCGGATCCCGAAGTCCTTCAACCCGCGCTCCCCGCAGTCCCGTCGGGACCTCGCCTCCGCGCTGCGCACCAAGGCCGGGCACATTCCGCCGGAGCGGGCCCGCAAGAAGCGGTCCCAGGCCGCCGACGACCGGGAGATCGCCCGGCTGCGCACGGCCATCCGCGCGCACCCCTGCCATGGCTGCAACGACCGGGAAGATCACGCGCGTTGGGCCGAGCGCTATCACCGGCTGCTGCGGGACACCTCGCAGCTGGAGCGGCGCATCGAGGGGCGTACGAACACCATCGCCCGGACGTTCGACCGGATCGTCGCGCTGCTGACCGAGCTGGACTATCTGCGCGCCGACGAGGTCACCGAGCACGGCAAGCGGCTGGCCCGGCTGTACGGCGAGCTGGATCTGCTGGCGAGTGAGTGCCTGCGGGCCGGTGTGTGGGAGGGGCTGGCCCCTGCCGAACTGGCCGCCTGTGTCTCGGCGTTGGTGTACGAGTCCCGGGTCTCCGACGACGCCATGGCGCCCAAGGTGCCCTCGGGTAAGGCGAAGGCCGCGCTCGGCGAGATGGTCCGGATCTGGGGGCGTCTGGACGCGCTGGAGGAGGACTTCCGGATCACCCAGACGGAGGGCGTGGGCCAGCGCGAGCCGGACCTCGGCTTCGCCTGGGCGGCGTACATGTGGGCTTCCGGGAAGGGTCTCGACGAAGTGCTGCGCGAGGTGGAGATGCCGGCGGGTGACTTCGTGCGGTGGTGCAAGCAGGTGATCGATGTGCTGGGGCAGATCTCGGCCGCCGCGCATGCGGAGGGGTCTACGGTCGCGAAGAACGCGCGTAAGGCCGTTGACGAGCTGCTGCGGGGGGTTGTCGCTTACTCGTCGGTGGGGTGAGTCCTCTTCGCCTTGCGCCTTGCGCCTTGCGCCTTGCGCCTTGCGCCTTGCGCCTTGCGCCTTGCGCCTTGCGCCCTGCGCCCTGCGCCCTGCGCCCTGCGCCTGGTGGCGGGGGGTGGTCGGGGCCGTGTCGGGGGGTGTCCGTCCTCGGAACGGCGCGGAATCGGTTGCCTGCCGAGGTGCCGGCGTTGACGCGCCAACCGCTGCGGGCGGACACCCCCCGACACGGCCCCTTGCCGCCGTACGCGGGTGCGGGTGGGTGGGGCTGATGTCGGTGGCTGGAGACGCGGTCCCTTTGCCGTCGTACGCCGTGCGGGTGGGTGGGGCTGATGTCCGTGGCTGGAGACGTGGTCTTTTGTCGCCGTACGCGGGTGCGGGTGGGTGGGGCGGTCAGCGGTTCAGGTATGGTCGCCAGCCGCCGTACGACGTGATGTCCTCGGCGTCCGTGAGAGCGTCCGGTTCGCACAGGAAGCCGGGGAGTCGGCTGCCGTCCGCCAGTTCCACGCTGCCCAGGGTCATCGGGCGGGGGAGGGCGGTCAGGAGTCTGCCCAGGGCTTCCGCGGGGAGGCGCCATACCTCTGTCTCGATCGCGGAACCGCCTGCGCCCACGTGGACGAGGCCCGGCTTCGGCGGTTGTGTGGCCAGTGCGTGCAGGCGGTACGCGGGTGCGGTCGTGGTCGTACGGTCCAGGCGGGCGCCCAGGGCGAGGAGTTGCGGGTTGAGAGGCTGGCCGGAGAGGTGGGCGCCCAGCACCGCCAGACGCGTCTCCGGCTGGAGCAGGGCGGCGATCCGGGCCAGGCGTTCGTCCGTGAACGCCGGGCCGATCAGCATCACTCCGAAGGGGAGGCCGTTGACCTCTCCGGCGGGGGCGGCGACCGCCGCCAGGTCGAAGAGGTTGGTGGAGTTGGTGAAGCGGCCCAGGCGGGCGTTGGCCCCCAGCGGGTCGGCGGCCACCTCGGCGAGGGTGGGATGGCCGGGGGCGGTGGGGAGGAGGAGGGCGTCCGCGTCTGCGAGTTCCGTGCGGGCGCGGGTGCGCAGGGCCGTCAGGCGGTCGGTGTCGGCGAAGAGCTGGTGGGCCGGGATGTCACGGGCGCGGGTGATGATGCCGGCGACCGTGGGGTCGAGGGAGGTGTCTTGCTCGGCCATCGCCTTGTCGACAAAGGTGCCGACTGCTGTGTAGCGCTCGGCTACGAACGCGCCCTGGTAGAGCATCGCGGCGGCCTCGGTGAAGGGGCCGAGGTCCAGTTCCTGCACTGATGCGCCCGCCTGGACGAGTTGGGTCACCGTGGCCTCGTAGGCCTGTGCCCAGCCGTCGTCCAGGTCGCCGAGCTGGTGGCGTGGCGGGACCGCGATCCGCCATGGGCCCGGCGTTCGCTGGGGGAGCGGTGGGAGGTCGCGGTCGGCCGGGGAGGCCATGTGGGCGAGTGCCTGCTCTGCCTCCGGGAGGGTGCGGGCGAAGACCGTCACGCAGTCGAGGGAGGCGCAGGCCGGGACCACGCCCGTGGTCGGGACCAGGCCGCGGGTCGGCTTCAGGCCGACGATCCCGTTGAAGGCGGCCGGGACGCGGCCGGAGCCCGCGGTGTCCGTGCCGAGGGAGAGGTCGACGATGCCGAGGGCCACCGCCACGGCCGAGCCGGAGCTGGAGCCGCCGCTGATCCTCGTCGGGTCGAGGGCGCCTCGGACGGCTCCGTACGGGGAGCGGGTGCCGACCAGGCCCGTCGCGAACTGGTCCAGATTCGTGGTGCCCAGCACGATCGCGCCCGCCGCGCGCAGGCGGGCGACGACCGGGGCGTCGGCCTCGGGGTGGTAGGCGTACGACGGGCAGCCGGCGGTGGTGGGCAGGCCGGCCACGTCGATGTTGCCCTTGACGGCGAGCAGGCGTCCGGCGAGGGGGAGCGGTTCGTGGGCGGCGACCCGTTCGTCGATCGTGCGGGCCTCCGCCTCGACCTCCGGCTGTGGGCGCAGGTCGATCCAGATCTCGGGGCGGTCGACCGCTTCGATGCGGGCGTAGGCGGCGCGGACGCGGGAGAGGGTGGTGGACATTTCTGGTTCCTCTTTCACTGTGCGGCGAGGGCCAGGACCAGAAGTGACGCCCCCGCCTCCACCTGGTCCCCGGGCCTGACCAGGATCTCCGCGACCACGCCGTCCATCGGCGCGTGCACCCTGGACTCCATCTTCATCGCCTCCAGGGCGAGCAGCGGCTGTCCGGCCGTCACCTCGTCACCCGGCTGGACATTCAACTGCCAGACGGAAGCGGCGAATTCGGCCTCGATCAGGCGGCCGCCCGGCGGGACGGTCACCTCCGCCGGCGGAGCGGCCGGAGCGGCCGCCGCCTCCGCCCTGGTGAATTCGCCCGCCGCCTCCCACGCGTCCCGCTCCGCGGAGAACGCCGTCTGCTGACGGGACCTGAACTCGTCGATCGACTCGGCGTTCCTCGCCAGGAAGGCCTGGTACTCGGCCAGCGAGAAGGTGCCCTCCTCGATGCGCGGTACGAAGCGGCCGGACGTGATGTCGGCGCGCAGGTCGATCAGTTCGTCGGCGTCGACCGGGTACCACTTGATCCGGTCGAAGAAGCGCAGGAGCCAGGGGGAGCCGGGCTCGAAGGCCCCGCGTTGCTGCCAGCCCGACCAGACCTGGGTCGTCCGGCCCACGAACTGGTAGCCGCCGGGGCCCTCCATGCCGTAGACGCACAGATACGCGCCGCCGATGCCGACCGAGTTCTCGGCCGTCCAGGTGCGGGCCGGGTTGTACTTGGTGGTCACCAGGCGGTGGCGGGGGTCGAGGGGGGTGGCGACCGGGGCGCCCAGGTAGACGTCGCCGAGGCCGAGGACGAGGTACTCCGCGTCGAAGACCGTGTCGTACACGTCCGCCACCGACTCCAGGCCGTTGACGCGGCGGATGAACTCGATGTTCCACGGGCACCAGGGCGCGTCGTCGCGGACGCCCGTCATGTAGCGGGCGATCGCCTCGCGGGTCGCCGGGTCGTCCCAGGAGAGGGGGAGGTGGACCGTGCGGGAGGGGACCACCAGTTCGTCGCTCGGGGGGAGGTTGGTGGTGATCTCCCTTACGGCGGTGAGGAGTTCGTGCTGGGGCAGGCGGTGCGGGTCCGTCTGGATCTGGAGGGAGCGGATGCCCGGCGTCAGGTCGGTGATGCCTTCCGGGCCCTGTTCGGCCACCGCCTCCATCAGTGCGTGGACGCGCATGCGCTGGGCGAGGTCGAGCTCCATCGGGCCGAACTCGACCAGGAGGTTGTCGTCGCCGCTGCGGCGGTAGGTCACCTCGCCGTCCCGGGCGAGGATGCCGCCGTCCACGATGGTGGGGCGCAGGGCGCCCGCCACGTCGACCGGCGTGAACCGCACGGTGTCGCCCGGGCGCAGCTGGCCCAGCTTCCAGCGTTCGGTGCTGATCACCGTCGCCGGGCACACGAACCCGCCGAGGGAGGGGCCGTCCGGGCCGAGCAGCACCGGCATGTCGCCCGTGTAGTCGACGGCTCCCACGGAGTACGGGGTGTCGTGGATGTTGGACGGGTGCAGGCCCGCCTCGCCGCCGTCGGTGCGCGCCCAGCGCGGCTTCGGGCCGACCAGACGGACGCCCGTGCGCGCGGAGTTGAAGTGCACCTTCCATTCGGCGGCGTAGAAGTCGTGGATGTCGTCCTCGGTGAAGAACTCCGGTGCGGCGTGCGGGCCTTCGACGGCCTTGACGTGCCACACGGCGGAGAAGTCCGGGCGGTCCGTCTGCGGGACCGGCGTGCCCTGCACGGTCGTCCCGCCGTGCAGGACGTCGCCCGTGCGCAGCGCCCGGCCGCCGTGGCCGCCGAACCGGCCCAGGGTGAAGGTGCTCGCGCTGCCCAGGAAGGCGGGCACGTCGAGGCCACCGGCGAACAGGACGTACGTCCGCAGGCCGTGCTCGGAAGGGGTGCCGATCTCCAGTACGGCCCCTGCGGGCACCGTCACCGGCTCCCACCGCGCGACCGGCGTGCCGTCGACGGTGACCGGGGCCGGTGCGCCCGTCACGCACACGGTGGTGGGGTGGGTGAAGCGCAGCGTCGGGCCCTGGAGGGTGCATTCGAGGCCGGCGGCGCTTTCCGCGTTGCCGAGTGCCTGGTTGCCGAGCCGGAAGGACAGGTCGTCCATCGGTCCGCACGGGGGTACGCCCACCTGCCAGTAGCCGGTGCGGCCCGGCCAGTCCTGCACGGTGGTGAGGGTGCCGCCGGCGACGACCTCGATGCGCGGAGTCGGATCGCTCACGGAGGTGAGCGTCGCGGTGGAGTGCGTGGCCGCGGTGAAGTCCCGGTTCGCGAGTGCCGCCCGTACCAGGCCCAGGTTCGTCTCGATGCCGTCGACGCGGGTGCGGGCCAGCGCCTCGTCCAGTCGGCGCAGGGCGTGTGCCCGGTCCGGGCCGTACGCGATGACCTTCGCGAGCATCGGGTCGTACGACGTCGTGACCTCGGTGCCGGTCTCCACCCAGCCGTCGACGCGCACGCCCGGCGGGAACTCGACCCGTGTCAACAGGCCCGCACTGGGGCGGTGGTCGCGTGAGGGGTCCTCGGCGTAGACGCGGGCCTCGACGGCGTGGCCGCGCGGGGTGCCCGGGTCGCGGACGACGTCCTGCTCGCCGCGCGCCAGCCGCAGCATCCAGGCGACCAGGTCGACGCCGTAGATCTCCTCGGTGACCGGGTGCTCCACCTGGAGGCGGGTGTTGACCTCCAGGAAGTACGCCTCCTGGCGGGCGGCGTCGTAGACGAACTCGACGGTTCCGGCCGAGCGGTAGTCGACGGAGGCGCACAAGTCGCGTGCTGCTACGGCGAGTTGTTCGCGTACGGGGGCGGGCAGGCCCGGTGCCGGGGCCTCCTCCAGCACCTTCTGGTTGCGGCGCTGGAGGGAGCAGTCCCGGTCGCCGAAGGTGACGACCCTGCCCTCGCCGTCGCCGAAGACCTGCACCTCGACATGGCGGGCGCGCTCCACCAGGCGTTCCAGGAAGACGCCGGCCGAGGAGAAGGAGGCGGCGGCGACGCGCTGCACGCGCTCCCAGGCGTCGGCGAGTTCGTCGGCACGGTGACAGGCCGACATGCCGATTCCGCCGCCCCCGCCGGTCGCCTTGAGCATGACCGGATAGCCGATCTCGGCGGCCTGTGCGAGTGCTTCGTCCAGTGACGCCAGCAGACCCGTCCCCGGCGCCAGCGGCACCCCCGCCGCCTGGGCCGCCGCCCGGGCCGTGTGCTTCGCCCCGAACAGCTCCAGTTGCTCCGGTGCCGGGCCCACGAACACGATCCCGGCGTCCTCGCAGCGGCGTGCGAAGGACGCGTCCTCGGACAGGAAGCCGTAACCGGGGTGGATCGCGCCCGCGCCGGTGTCCTTGGCCGCCTTCAGCACCAGGTCGGCGTCGAGGTACGACTCCTTGGCGGGCGCCGGGCCGAGCCGCACCGCCTCGTCGGCGAGCCGGACGTGCGGGGCGGAGCGGTCCGGATCGGAGTACACCGCGACCGTGCGCAGGCCGAGTTCGCGTGCGGTGCGGATGATCCGGACGGCTATCTCGCCCCGGTTGGCGACGAGGAGGGTGTCGAAGGTCATGCGGTGCCCGCCTCGGTGATCGTCATCTCCACCGCCGTCGGCTCGAAGCCGTTGCACGGGTTGTTGATCTGGGGGCAGTTGGAGACGAGCACGAGGACGTCGCGCTCGGCCCGCAGGCTCAGCTCGAGGCCCGGGGAGGACAGGCCGTCGACGATGCCGAGGGTGCCGTCCTTCTCGACCGGCACGTTCATGTACCAGTTGATGTTGGAGACCAGGTCCCGCTTGCTGAGGCCGTGGCGCGCGCCCTCGGCGAGGAAGTTGTCCACGCACGCGTGCTGCGACCAGGTGTGATGGCCGTACCGGAGGGTGTTCGACTCCTTGGAGCAGGCCCCGCCGACCGTGTCGTGCCGGCCCACGTCGTCGGCGAGGACGGTCATCAGCGGGGTGTGCTCGTTGGACAGCAGCACGCTGCCCGTGGTCAGGAAGATGCTGCCCTGCGCGTGGATCGTGTCGGGGGCGCTGTAGCGGACCGAGGTGTCGTGGGCGTCGTAGACGAGGAAGTCGACGGCCTGGTTGCCGTGCAGGTCGGTGACGGTGAGGGTCTCGCCGGCGCGGATCACGGACGACCAGGCGGCGCGTGCGGGAACGACGGTCGTGCTCATGCGATCCCCCTGGCGGCAAGGAACTCGGCGGTGTTCAGGAAGGCGCGGCGGCCCTCGGGCGTGGCCTCCCACAGCGGGTCGCCCGGACGGGTGGCCTCGGCGCGCCAGGCGAGCACCTCCAGCGGGGTGCTGACGTACTCGGCGCGGGGATCGGCCGGGTGGGGCACGTTGACGACCAGGACCGTCACGTCCTGCTCGGCGCGCAGCGTCACGCTGCCGCCGGGGCCGGCCGAGCCGGTGAAGTCCAGGGCGCCGTCCTCGCGGACCTCCACGCCCTGGAAGAAGGAGAGCGACGGCGGCAGGTCGCGGGGTTCCAGACCGTTCTTGGCGGCCGCCAGCTTGAACAGCTCACGTCCCGCCGGGGACGGGCTCTGCGGAGTGCCGTCGCCGTACCGCCCGCAGTTGCGGACGAGGGTGGAGGTGCCGCACAGGGCGTCGTGCCGGCCGGAGGTGTCCGAGACCACGGAGGCGAGGACCCGGCCCTGGTCGGAGAGGAGCAGCCCGTCCTCGCCGAGGTAGGCGTTCCACTGGACCTTCACCGTGTCGGCGACGTTGAGCCGTTCCCAGGGCCGGTCGGCGGCGAACAGCAGCAGGTGCGCGCAGGCGTCGCCGTGCGGGTCGGTCAGGCGCAGTTCGGTGCCGCGGGCCAGCACCCGGTGTGTGTAGTTGCCGCCCGCCACCGTCTCGGCCCACACCAGATGACCCGCCTCGCAGGGCGGGTTCGGCCAGGTGCCGGCCGGTACGACGGGCATGGCCCCGGTGCGCGTGCCCTCCTGGGCGCGGGCATGGGCGCGGGCTCCGTACGTGGTCGCTGTCGCCATCGCGGGTCCTCCGGCTCCGTGTGTCGTTCGTCCTGCTGATGCCTAATTTCTGTCGTTTGACAGAAATTAGAGGCGGGGCGGGTCGCCGGCATTGCCGCCTCGTTGCCGCTCGGTTACCGGGCCCTCACGAAGATCACCGCGGGCGGGCGTGTGCGAGGATCGAACGCATGGGGACAGCAGGTGCAGACCGGAGCCGACGGGTCGGCAGGCCGCGGGCGGCGCAGCGGCCGGACAGCGGCCTCGAACCGCGCGAGGAACTGCTCGCCGCCGCCGCGGAGCTGTTCACCACGCTCGGCTACGCGGCCACCTCCACCCGTGCCGTCGCCGAGCGGGCGGGCATGCGGCAGGCGTCCATGTACCACTACGTCTCCGGCAAGGAGGGGCTGCTCGCCGAGCTCCTGGAGTCCACGGTCACGCCCTCGCTGGCGTACGCCCGGGAACTGCTGGCCGACGACGCCACCCCGGCCGAGGGCCGGCTGTGGGAGCTGTGCCGCGCTGACGTCGAGGTGCTGTGCGGCGGGCCGCACAACCTCGGCGTCCTCTACCTGCTGCCCGAGGTGCGCACCGAGGGGTTCGCCGGCTTCCATGCCGTACGCGCCGAACTCAAGGACGCCTACCGGCAGTTGCTCGCCGCCACCGCGGCGGGCGGCACGCTCGCCAAAGGTGAGCTCGATCTTCGTACGGACTTGGTGTTCGGGCTGATCGAGGGAGTCATCCTCGTCCATCGCTCCGACCCCGAGCGCCCGGTGTCGGCGTTCGCGGAGGCCACGGCGGACGCCGCGCTGCGCATCGCGGGGGTCTGAGCTCCTCGCGCGCTCCCGCCAGGGGCACTTCACTCGTCACGGTGGGTGTTTTCGTATGCCCGTACGCCGTGACACACCGTGTGCGAATGAATGCCCAGCGTGTAAATGAAGCTGAGCGTACTCCTGTCCGCGACCCCGTTTCAGGTGCTTGCCGAATATGACACGGCGATGATCCGGTCGGACTAAGCTCGCCCGCAGCGCACCGAGTTGAGATGTATTCGTGCGCTTGTTCCCAAACATCCCGAAGATCCCGACAGATCCATGACAAACCCCCCTGCAAGCTCCCCCGACTCCCAGCCGATTTGTTTCAGAGGGCCCACATGGTGAGTGTTCAATCTCCTCCAGGTCGCCGTGAACTTCCTTACGCGCGCGTGCTGTTGCTGCCCGCCATATTGATGGCCGCGGTGACCGGGGCCGCCGTCGCCGTGGTGACGGAACCGGCCCGGTTGGCCGTCGGCTTGTGCGGAGCCGTGGCCACGCTCCTGGTGATCGTGACGGCGGCCGACGCGACCCGGCGCCGCCGCGCGCTGCGGGACCTGCGTACGGACCATGCCCGTCACACCGCGTATCTGGAACGGCGGATCGCTGCCCACGACGAGGAGATGACGCGCCTCGCCAAGGAGATCGCGCCGGCCGCGCTGGACCGAATGCGCAGTGGACATACACCCCTGGAGGTGATTCGCGACCTCGGCCTGCTCAACCCGGCGTGGAGCGGCCTCCCCGAAGCGCAAGTGTCGCTGATCAAGACCGTGCTCAAGATCGTCGACCAGGAAGAAGTCCTGCGCGACTCCACGCAGCGCTCCTTCGTCAACATCGCCCGCCGCGTCCAGGCGATCGTCCACCAACAGGCCAGTGAACTCCGCGAGATGGAGGAGGACCACGGCCGCAACCCCGAGGTCTTCGACGACCTGCTGCGCATCGACCACGGCACCGCGCTGATCGGCCGGCTCGCCGACTCCATCTCCGTCCTCGGCGGCGGCCGGCCCGGCCGTCAGTGGCCCGAACCGGTCGCGCTGTACAGCGTGCTGCGCGGCGCCATGTCCCGGATCCTGGAGTACGGGCGCATCGACCTGTCGTCCATCGCCAAGGTCAACGTCAAGGGCACCGCCGTCGAGCCCGTCATCCACGCCGCGGCCGAACTCCTCGACAACGCCACCCGCTACTCCCCGCCGCAGACCAAGGTCCACGTCACCGCCACCGAGGTGCAGACCGGCGTCGCCATCGAGATCGAGGACGCGGGCGTCAGCCTCAGCGAGGAGACCCGCGCCAAGGCCGAGGGCATGCTGGAACGCGCCAAGGCGGGCCTCGACCTCGAGGACCTCGGCGAGTCCCCGCGCCTGGGCCTCGCCGTCGTCGGCCGGCTCTGCAAGACGTACGACATGCAGGTGTCGCTGCGCGCCTCCGCGTACGGCGGCGTCCGCGCGATCCTCGTCGTGCCGAGCGACATGCTCACCTCCGAACCCGGTGTCGGACTCGCCCACGGCATCGGCGCCACCGCCGTGCCCCAGGTCGACCTCGGCGCCCTCCCGGGCCCCAAGCGCACGGTCAAGAAGCGCCGCCCCACCAGCCCCAAGTTCACGGCCGCGCTCTCCATGGAGGACGACGTCCCCGAGGTCACCGAGTGGACCGCAAACGGCCTGCCGCAGCGCCGCAGCCGGGTCAAGACCTCGCTCACCCAGCGGTACGCCGAACAGGCCGCCATCGAACAGGCGGAACGGGAGGGCAGGCCGACCATCTGGTCGACCGCGAAGCGCGAGCCCGAGCCGGAGCCCGAGAAGGCACCCGGTCCCCCGCCGGGCCTGTGGGTCCAGGCGTTCTTCGACGGACTCAAGCGCCCCGCCCCCACCGCATTCACCCAGCCGACCAACGAACCGGCCCGCGTCGAGGCCGACGACGAGGGGAACCCCCAGTGATCCAGCAGCGAGGCAATTTCGACTGGATGCTCACGGACCTCGCCAAAGGCGTACCGGGCATCCAGATGATCGTGGTGCTGTCCGCCGACGGCCTGCGCATCGCCCGCCACGGCGGTGACCCGGACACCGCCGACCGCGTCGCCGCGGCCTGCGCCGGCCTGCAGAGCCTGGCGACCGCCGTCGCCCAGGAGATCCCGGGCAGCGACGGCCAGATGAAGATGGTGCTCATCGAGATCCACGGCGGCTACTTCTACCTGATGGCCGCCGGCGCCAACGCCTACCTCGCGGTGCTCTCCGACGTGCGCGCCGAACCCGGCTTCATGAGCGCCCGCATGAGCGACCTGGTCATCCGGATCGGCGCGCACCTCACCAGCCCGCCCAGGCGCAACGGCCAGACCGTATGACTCCTCCGCAACGCCAGCGGCGATTCCCCACGCCAGAACCGGTTCCGCAACCCCCCCAGGAGGAACAGCAACCCCCGGAGGGGCCGAAGAAGAACCCCGAGCGGCTGTACGTGATCACCGGGCCCGACGGCGTCGAGCGCGTCGAGCTCGACCTGGTCACGTTAATCGTGGCGCGCGCCGACCCACCGCCCTCCGCCACGCCCGAGCAGGCGGCGCTGCTCCGGTTGTGCACCGCCCCCCTGTCCGTGGCCGAACTGTCGGCCTATCTCAGCCTGCCGTTCAGCGTGGTGACCGTCCTGCTCACCGAGCTGGTGGCGGCCGAACTGGTGACGGTCCGCGCCCCGGTCATCCGCCAGGCGCTGGCCGACCGTTCCCTCCTCGAAGCGGTGATGCATGGACTTCAAAAGCTCTGACACCATCACGGGTCCACGAACCGAGGACCACCTCCCGCACACCGCCGAGGCCGCGGTGAAGATCGTCATCGTCGGCGGCTTCGGGGTCGGCAAGACGACCATGGTCGGCTCGGTCAGCGAGATCAAACCGCTGACCACCGAGGAGACCATGACGCAGGCCGGCGTCGGAGTCGACGACAACTACGGCTCCGACACCAAGACGGCCACCACCGTGGCCATGGACTTCGGCCGCATCAGCATCACCGACCAGCTCGTGCTGTACCTCTTCGGCACCCCGGGCCAGGAACGCTTCTGGTTCCTGTGGAACGGCCTGTTCGAGGGCGCGCTCGGCGCGGTCGTGCTGATCGACACCCGCCGGCTCGAGGTCAGCTTCGACGTGATGGGTCGCCTGGAGGAGCGCGGTGTGCCCTTCGTGGTCGCCGTCAACTCCTTCCCGGACGCGCCCCGTTACCCCGTCGAGGAACTGCGCACGGCACTCGACCTGAGCGCGGACATCCCCATCATCGAGTGCGACGCGCGCCGCCGCGCCTCCAGCCGGGACACCCTGATGACCCTGATGCGCTTCCTGCACTCCCTCGCCACGACGGGCTCGCTACGACGATGACCGCGCACCCGCCGCGACCGGCCGGCCCCGGCCGGATACGGCTCCCACGCCGGACACGGCTTCCCAGCCGGCCAGGCCCGGCCCCGCAGACAGACACGGACACCGGATCCACTTCGGAGCAACCACTGTGACGCCTGAATCCCACTCCCTGACCGGTACGGACCCCTCCGTCGGCCCGCCGCCCGGCTGCCCCGCCCACGGCCGCGGCCCCGGCGGACTGCACCGGCTCTACGGCCCCGAGGCGGAGGACCTCGGGTCCCTGTACGAGCAACTCCGGGAGGAGCACGGCCCGGTGGCTCCCGTGCTGCTGCACGACGACGTACCGATGTGGGTGGTGCTCGGCCACACCGAGAACCTGCACATGCTGCGCACCCCCTCGCAGTTCTGCCGCGACAGCCGCATCTGGACCCCGCTCCAGGAGGGCATGGTCAAGCCCGACCACCCGCTCATGCCGCACATCGCCTGGCAGCCCATCGCCTCGCACGCCGAGGGCGACGAGCACCTCAGGCTGCGCGGCGCGGTCAACGGCGCCATCTCGACCATCGACCACCGGGGCATCCGCCGGCACATCAACCGCCACACCCAGCGGCTCGTCAACCGCTTCTGCGAACAGGGCACGGCCGACCTCGTCAGCGAGTTCGCCGAGCACCTGCCGATGGCCGTGATGTGCGAGATCCTCGGCATGGCCGACGAGTACAGCGAGCGGCTCGTGCAGGCGGCCCGCGACGCGCTCAAGGGCACCGAGACCGCGATCGCCAGCCATGGCTACGTCATGGACGCGCTGAGCCGGCTCACCGCCCGGCGCCGTGCCCAGCCCGAGGACGACTTCACCAGCCACCTCATCACCCACCCGGCCCGTCTGACCGACGACGAGGTCAGGGAGCACCTGCGTCTCGTCCTCTTCGCCGCCTACGAGTCCACGGTCAACCTCATCGGCAACGTGCTGCGCATGGTGCTCACCGACCCGCGCTTTCGCGCCCAGCTCAGCGGCGGCCAGATGACGGTTCCCGAGGCGGTGGAGCAGTCCCTGTGGGACGAGCCGCCGATCAGCACGGTCCTCGCGTACTTCGCCAAGCAGGACACGGAACTGGGCGGCCGGCGCATCCGCAAGGGCGACGGCATGCTGTTCGGCATCGCGCCGGGCAACATCGATCCACGAGTACGCCCGGACCTGTCCGCCAACATGATGGGCAACCGCTCCCACCTCGCCTTCGGCGGCGGACCGCACGAGTGCCCCGGCCAGGACATCGGCCGCGCCATCGCCGACACCGGCGTCGACGCGCTGCTGATGCGACTGCCGGACGTCGAACTCGACTGCGACGAGGAACAGTTGAGCTGGGCCGAGTCGATCGCCTCGCGCCACCTGGTGGAACTGCCCGTGCGGTTCGCCCCGAGGCCGCAGCAGGACGTGAAGGACAAGCCCGGCCACGCCGCGGTTCCCTCCCAGCGGTCCAACTGGCAGGTCGGCACCCACCCGCCGGAGCCGGCTCCGGCGGCCGTGGCCCAGCCCCAGCCGGTCGCGGCCCCGCCGCAGCCGCCCGTGCCGACGCCGGAGCCGGTCCGGCCGATGGGCGCCTGGCGGCGCTTCGTGCGCTGGTGGCGCGGTTACTGACCCGCCCACTCGTCGTACGAGGACCAGGCCTGAAGAGTCCTCGCGCTCCGGAAGAGGTGCGCCACCCCCGTGACCGGATCGGTGAACTCCAGGCTCCGCGCCAGAAGTTGGAGCGGACGCCGGAAGTCACCGGCCGGCACCGGGCCGGTCACCACCGGGTAGAGCGGGTCGCCGAGGATGGGCACGCCGAGGGCGTTCATATGGACCCTCAGCTGGTGGGTCTGCCCGGTGGCGGGAGTGAGCCGGTACCTGCCGAGGCCGGGCCCGCCGGCCTCGGCCAGTTCGACGCGGCTGACCGCGTTCGGCTCGCCCTCGACCTCGTAGGCGGCCAGCACCCCGCGTTCCTTCACGATCCGGCTGCGCACGGTCCGGGGCAGGACGAGCCCGGGATGGTACGGGGCCACCGCCTCGTACTCCTTGCGCACCAGGCGGTCGCCGAACAGCGACTGGTACGCGCCGCGCTCCTCGGGCCGCACCGTGAACAGCACCAGACCGGCGGTGAGCCGGTCGAGCCGGTGCGCGGCGCCGAGCGTGGGGATGCCCAGCTCCCGGCGCAGCCGGGCGAGCGCGGTCTCGGTGACATGGCTGCCGCGCGGGATGGTGGCCAGGAAGTGCGGCTTGTCGGCGACGACGATGTGCTCGTCGCGGTGCACCACCTCGATCGGGAACGGCACCGACACCTCGGCCGGCAGGTCCCGGTGGAACCACACGAACATCCCCGGCACGAAGGCCGCGTCCGGCGCCACCGCCCGCCCGTCCGCCCCGACGACCCGCCCGGCCTCGAACAGCCCGTCGACCACGCCGGCACCCGCTCCGGACAGCCGTTCCGTCAGGTGGGCGCGCACGGTGGCCCACGGCCCCTCGACGGGCAGCCGCACCCGCACCGGATCCACCCCCTCGCGCTGCGGCAGGGGAGAGGGCGGGATCCGGCGGCTGCGTGTCATCACGGGCAAGCGTAAGCGGGTACGCCGCGACCGAGCGGGCTGTTACACCGCGACCGCCTCGGGCACCTCCGCCACCGCCGCACGAGCCTTGTACGCCCGGTAGGCCACGCCGATCACCACGGTCACGGTGAGGAACAGCACCGTGAACCACTGGAAGTACCAGTGCCCGCCCGCCGGGTCGTACACCGCCGCCCGCGGCCAGGCGAGGTTGACGGTCATGAACAGGCCGTACAGGAGGGCCAGCGCGTTGACGGGAACGCCCCAGCGGCCGAGCGAGAAGAGGCGGGCGCCCGTCTCGTCGGTGGCCTCGCCCTCGGCGCCGAACTCGCCGCGCAGGCGGCGGACCAGGAGCGGGCCGGTGACCATCGCGTACGCCAGGTACAGCATCACGATGCAGGTGGTGCCGATGGCCAGGAAGGCGTCCGGGGAGGCGAAGTTGAGCAGCAGCAGCGCCGCCGCCAGGACGCCGACCACCAGGGCCGGGGCGCTCGGCATGCCCGTGCGCGGGTTGACCTTGGCGAGGCGGCCGGAGAAGGGGAGCTGGCCGTCGCGGGCCATGGAGAACAGCATCCGGCAGGCGGCCGTCTGGATGGCCAGGGTGGCCACGGCGATCGCCACCACCACGTCGGCCAGCAGGACGCGGCCGACGCCGTCGCCCAGGCTGCTGGTGAGGACGTAGCTCAGGCCGTCCACGGCCAGACGCCCGTCGGTGAGGCTGGGGGCGGCGAGCAGGCCGCCGAGGACGATCAGCATGGCGAGCAGGCCGGCCGCGCCGAGCGCGACGAGGATGGTGCGGGGCGCGGTGCGCCGCGGATGGTGTGTCTCCTCGCTCATCTCGCCCGCGCTGTCGAAGCCGATCATCACGTAGGCCGCCGCGAACGAGCCCACCAGCAGGGCCCCGAGGAGACCGGACTGGGCGGCGCCCTCGGTGTGGAAGGTGATGCCGGGGGTGCGCTCGGAGTGCGTCAGCAGCAGGACGACGATCAGGACCGCGCCGATGATCTCGGCGGTGACGCCGACCCGGTTGATCACGGACATCACGCGGTTGTCGAGGATGTTCACCAGCGTGGTCAGCGACAGCAGGATCACGCCGAGGACGGCCGCGTTGGCCGCGCCGTCCGCCGAGGTGATCGCCGAGTCGGTGCCGATCAGCTGGAAGCCGGACCAGATCGCCGGCAGCACCAGCTGCAGCGCCAGTGCCGCGGCGGCGACCACGACGATCTGCCCGATCACCATGATCCAGCCGGCGAACCAGCCGAAGGTGAGGTTGGAAAGACGCGACGACCACTGGTAGATGGCGCCGGAGATCGGATAGCGGGCGGCCAGTTCGGCGAAGCAGGCGGCCACCATCAGCTGCCCGACCAGTACCGCCGGCCAGGTCCAGAAGAAGACGGGGCCGCCGAACGCGTACCCGAAGGCGAAGAACTGGAAGACGGTCGTCAGGACGGAGATGAAGGAGAACCCGGCTGCGAAGGACGCGTACCGGCCCAGGCTGCGGTGCAGTTCCTGGCGGTAGCCGAACTCGGTGAGGGAGCGGTCGTCGGGGGAGTGCGGGGGATCGGGGCGTACCTCGGAGGTGGTGGTGGTCGTCACGGCGGCACCTGCCTTCAGCGCAGGGAGCGGAATTCCTGTCGGGTGACAGAAATTAGGTAGCCCCTGTTTCGCCCGCATGACGCCGCCGTATCTGTAGCGGGCCCAAGTGCTCACGCTCCTGCCGCCGACTCGCCATCGCGATGTATCGCGTCTGCTTCGGGGGTCGGCCCTTCAGTGCGGTGGTCGTGGGGTGACGCGAAGGCGGCCCGTGCTCCAGCATGGGCCGCCCTTGAGTTCGACAGGTCAGGCGGCGGGCGCCGCCCCCTCCTGCTCCGCCTCGATGCGCGCGTTCCAGTCCCGCTTGGAGGCCTGCCAGCCGTCCTCGTCGTGGCCGAGCCGCCAGTAGCCGGAGATCGACAGGTCCTCGCGGGCGACCGCGCGCTCCACCCGAAGGAGATGGCGCAGCTGCTTCACGAAGTGCGCCTCGCCGTGCACGAACGCGTGCACGCGGCCTTCCGGGAACTCCAGGGCCCGTACCGCCTCGGTCAGGGCGTCGCCGATGCGGCCCTCGCCGCGGTGCAGCCAGACGACCTCCACATCGGAGTCGATCTTCTGCTCCTCCTCCGGACCGGAGACCTCGATGAAGGCGTGGGCGCGGGTGCCGGCGGGCAGCGCCTCCAGCGAACGCGCGATCGCGGGCAGCGCGGACTCGTCCCCGACGAGCAGATGCCAGTCGGCGGCCGGGTCGGGGGCGTAGGCGCCGCCGGGGCCCATGAACCACACGGTTTCGCCCGGCTGGGCGCGCAGGGCCCACGGTCCGGCCAGGCCCTCGTCGCCGTGGATCACGAAGTCCAGTGTCAGCTCGCGGTGTTGGGGATCCCAGGCGCGGACCGTGTACGTCCGGGTCACGGGCCACTGCTCGCGCGGGAACTCCTCGCGGATCCGCTGTATGTCGAAGGGCTCGGGGTAGGTCGCGCCCCCGGCCGGGAACAGCAGCTTGACGTAGTGGTCGGTGCAGGTGTCCGCCGAGAAGTCGGCCAGACTCTCGCCGCCGAGCACGACGCGCTGCATGTGCGGGGTCAGCCGTTCGGTGCGGATGACCTGCGCGAAGTGGGGCTTCCGCGGCTGTCGTCCCGGTCGTTCTGCCATGGCGGCCTCCCAGTTCCCTTTGCTTAGGGTTACCTAAGTTAGCACTTCCCCTCTAGTGAACACCCCCCACATGAGAGGTTGGTAAGCAAACACCTCTTCAAGAAAACCCCCTGCCGCCTACGCGACAAGCGTCGCGAGCAGCCGCTGCAATGATCCACCCAGCCCCCAGCGGGCGGCCAGCTCCTTCAGTGCCACGGCGTCGCGCGGCACCCGCGGCAGCGCCGTGTCGACCTCCGGCAACGGCACGTCGTCCGCGACCTTGACGACCTTCGGTGCCACCGCCAGATACGGCCGTGACTCGTCCAGGCGTCGGCGCTGCGTCGGCGTCAGCTTCGCCTTCGGGTCGTCGACCGCGGCGATGATCCCGGCCAGGTCGCCGAACTCGGCGAGCAGCTTGGCCGCGGTCTTCTCGCCGATGCCGGGCACCCCCGGCAGGCCGTCGCTCGGGTCGCCGCGCAGCAGCGCAAGATCTGCGTACCCCCTGCCGTCGACCCCATACTTCTCCCGCAGCCACGCCTCGTCGGTGAGCTGGAGCATGCCGACGCCCTTGAGCGGGTACAGCACGCGCACCCCGCGCCCGTCGTCCACCAGCTGGTACAGGTCGCGGTCGCCGGTGACGATGTCGACCGGGCCCTCGGCCCGCGCGGTGAAAGTGCCGATCACGTCGTCCGCCTCGTACTCCGCCACGCCCACGCGCGCGATGCCCAGCGCGTCGAGGACGGCCTCGATGACCGGCACCTGCGGTGAGAGGGTGTCCGGCACCTCCTCCTCGTCCGGGCCCGCCACGTGCTCCTCGGCGACGCGGTGGGCCTTGTAGGAGGGGATCAGCTCGACCCGCCAGTGGGGACGCCAGTCGGCGTCCATACAGGCCACCAGGTGATCGGGGCGGTGGTCCTTGACCAGGCGGTCGATGAACTCCAGAAGTCCGCGCACGGCGTTCACCGGCGTGCCGTCCGGCGCCTTCACGGAGTCCGGCACGCCGAAGTAGGCGCGGAAGTAGAGCGAGGCGGTGTCGAGGAGCATCAGTCGTCCGGTCACGCCACGCATCATGCCGTACGCCACGGACAGAGACGTGTCGGCGACGCAGCGCTTACCGCGCGTAAACGTCCTGTGAACTGGACCACCTGTGCGTTTGGCCCGAACCGGCCAGGGCAGGTGCGGCTTCCGGAGCGATGCCGGTTGCGCATTCAACTTTCAGTGGCCCCTCGCCTTCCGTTCCTGGCCGTCGAGACAAGAGGTACGCGTGTCATCCAGACTTGAGGCCGAAGCGCTTTACAAGGTGTTCGGCAGACGACCGGACGAGGCAGTCGAACGGCTCCGGCAGGGCGCCGACCGGGAGGAACTGCGTGCCGACGGCACCACGGCGGCGGTGATCGACGCCTCCTTCACGGTGGAGCCCGGCCAGATCTTCGTCGTGATGGGCCTGTCCGGATCCGGCAAGTCCACGCTGCTGCGCATGCTCAACGGCCTCCTGGAGCCGACCGCGGGACGTGTCCGCTTCGACGACCAGGACCTCACCGCGCTCACCGACCGCGAACTGCGCGCGGTCCGCGCGAAGAAGATCAGCATGGTCTTCCAGCACTTCGCGCTCTTCCCGCACCGCAGCGTCCTGGAGAACGCGGCCTACGGCCTGTCCGTCCAGGGCGTGCCCCGCCGCGAGCGGGAGGCGCGTGCCGCCGAGGCCCTGGCCATGTGCGGCCTGGCCGGCTGGGAGAAGTCCTGGCCCGACGAGCTGTCCGGCGGCATGCAGCAGCGCGTGGGCCTGGCCCGCGCCCTCGCCACCAACGCCGACCTGCTGCTCATGGACGAGTCCTTCAGCGCGCTCGACCCGCTGATCCGCCGGGACATGCAGGACCAGCTCCTCCAGCTCCAGCAGACCCTGAAGAAGACGATCGTCTTCATCACCCACGACCTCAACGAGGCCATGCGCCTCGGCGACCGCATCGCCGTCATGCGCGACGGCCGCATCGTCCAGAACGGCACGGCCGAGGACATCCTCATCCGCCCGGAGAACGACTACGTGGCCTCCTTCATCCAGGACGTCGACCGCTCCCGCGTCCTGACCGCGTCCGCCGTGATGGACACGGACGTGCGCGGCGACGAGGGCCGGTGCTCGTGCGAGACCGCGACGCCCGACACGCCGTTCGCCGAACTGTGCGCGATCAGCGCCCGTGTGACGCACCCCGTGACGGTCCTCGACGCGGAAGGCGCACCCGTCGGCGTCGTACCCAGACAGCGGCTCGTCGGGTTCCTCGGCGACGAGCAGGGCGCCCCGGTGGCCTGCGACTCCCCCCGGGGCAAGGGCGGGGACAAGGTGGTGTCCCGTGCCTAGGATTCCGCTCGGCGACTGGGTCAACGACGCCGTCGACTGGCTGCTCGGCCACATGGCCTGGCTCTTCGACTTCCTCAAGACCGTCTTCACCGGCACCTACGACGGCATCAACGCCGTCCTCCAGGCGCCCGAACCCCTGATCCTCGCCGGCATCTTCGCCGTGCTCGCGTTCTGGCTGCGCGGCACGCTGGCCGGTGTCCTCACCTTCGCGGGATTCGCCTTCATCGACTCCCTCGAACTGTGGGACAACGCGATGATCACCCTCTCGCTCGTCCTCGTCGCCACGCTCATCGCGCTGGTGATATCCGTGCCGGTGGGCATCTGGGCGGCACGCTCCGACCGGGTCAGCGGACTGGTCCGGCCGGTGCTGGACTTCATGCAGACGCTGCCCGCGATGATCTACCTCATCCCGGCGATCCTGTTCTTCGGCACCGGCGCCTCCGCGGGCATCGTCGCGACCCTGATCTTCGCGCTCGCTCCCGGCGTGCGCATGACGGAGCTGGGCATCCGCCAGGTCGACAAGGAACTGGTCGAGGCCGCCCAGGCGTTCGGCACCACCCCGCGCGACACACTGCTGCGCGTCCAGCTGCCGCTCGCGCTACCCACCGTCATGGCCGGCGTGAACCAGGTCATCATGCTGGGCCTGTCCATGGCCGCGATCGCCGGCATGGTCGGCACCGGCGGCCTCGGCGGCGACGTCAACCAGGCCATCGGCCAGCTCAACATCGGGCTCGGCTCCGAGGCCGGCGTCGCCATCGTGATCCTGGCGATCTACCTCGACCGCATGACCAGCGCCCTGGGCGTCCACGTCTCCCCGCTGGGCCGCCGCGCCGCAGCCAGGGCACGCGCCGCGCAGGGCGTGAAGGTCTGGTCGTACCGGCCGCGCCCGCAGATCGCCGTGGTCGGCATCGTCGTCCTCGCCCTCGTGGCGGGCGGCATGGGCGTCTTCGGCAACAGCACGGGCGGCTCCACGGCCGTCGCCGACGGCAAGGACGTCGGCCAGGGCAAGAAGATCACCATCGGCTACATCCCGTGGGACGAGGGCGTCGCCTCCACCTACCTGTGGAAGGAGATCCTGGAGGAGCGCGGCTTCCAGGTCGACACCAAGCAGTTCGACGCCGGCCCGCTCTACACCTCGCTCGCCCAGGGCAGCGTCGACTTCCAGACCGACGCCTGGCTGCCGACCACCCACGAGCAGTACTGGAAGAAGTACGGCGGCGAGCTCGAGGACCTCGGTGCCTGGTACGGCCAGACCTCCCTGGAACTGAGCGTGCCCTCCTACATGAAGGGCATCGACTCGCTGGAGGACCTCAAGGGCAAGGCCGCCACCTTCGGCGGGAAGATCACCGGCATCGAGTCCAGCGCCGGAATGATGAGCCTGCTCAAGAGCAAGGTCCTCAAGGAGTACGGCCTCGACAAGGAGTACCAGGTCGTCGACAGCTCCACGCCGGCGATGCTGGCCGAGCTCAAGCGGGCCTACAGCAAGAAGGACCCGATCGTCGTCACGCTCTGGTCGCCGCACTGGGCGTACAGCGACTACGACCTGAAGAAGCTCAAGGACCCCAAGGGCGCCTGGGGCAAGGGCGACGGCGTGCACACGGTCGCCCGCAAGGGCTTCGCGGACGACAACCCGGTCGTCGGTGAGTGGCTGAAGAACTTCCACATGGACGAGAAGCAGCTCACCGGCCTCGAAGCCGAGATCAACAAGGCGGGTGAAGGCAAGCAGCAGGACGCCGTCCGCGCCTGGCTGAAGAAGAACCCCGGCGTCGTCGACAAGCTGGCCCCGCTCGCGAGCGGCTCCGGCGCCACCCCCGCCGAGGCCAAGAACCCCATCGACGTGGCCTGGTTCCCCTGGGACGAGGACATCGCCGTCACCTACCTGTGGAAGAACGTCCTGGAGCGGCGCGGCTACAAGCTGAACCTCAAGCAGATGGACGTCGGCCCGGTCTACACGGGCCTCGCCTCCGGTGACCTCGACCTCAACTTCGACGCGTGGCTGCCGTACGCGCAGAAGAACTACTGGGACAAGAGCAAGGACAGACTCGCGGACCTGGGCACCTGGTACGAGCCGACCTCGCTGGAGATCGCGGTGCCCTCGTACGTCAAGGGCGTCACGTCCTACGAGGACCTCAAGGGCAAGGCCGGTCTCTTCGACGGGAAGATCATCGGCATCGAGCCGGGCACCGGCGAGATGAACCTGCTCAAGACGAAGGTCCTGCCCGGCTACGGCCTGGACAAGGAGTACGAGGTCGTCGACGGCTCCACGCCGGCGATGCTGGCCGAGCTCAAGCGCGCCTACGCCAAGAAGGAGCCCGTCGCGGTCGTCCTGTGGTCGCCGCACTGGGCGTACAGCCAGTACGACCTCACCAAGCTGAAGGACGACAAGAAGTTCTTCGGCGAGGGCAACACGATCCGCACCATCTCCAACGAGAAGTTCCCCGAGCAGTACCCCCGGCTCACGAAGTGGATCAAGAACTTCAAGATGAGCGAGGACGAGCTCGGCAGCCTGGAGGCCGAGATCAACGAGCGCGGCCAGGGCCACGAGGAGGAAGCGGTCGCCGCGTGGCTGAAGGAGCACCCGGACATGGTCGGCCGGATGACCCCGCGGTAGCCGCCGCACCGAAACCGCCCGAGGGGCGGGCCTCCCCACGCGTCCTGACAGCGTGTGGTGGGGCCCGCCCCTCGGGTCATGTCCTCGGGTCATGTCAGGGATCCCCCTCCGCGAGCGGGATCCGGCCAATCACACAGAGTGACCGACCTCTGGCCCCGACCACCGTCCGGCCTGCTGGTCGGCCGCTTCGTCCCGCGGGAGACGACTACGTCCGGCGACCGTGGGGAGCCGATCACCTGGCGCGATCTGTGAGGTCCGGTGACAGGTGGTGTGTCCGCGATGTGACGGGCGCATGAAACGGTTTGGCGAACATGCGTAGGGTGCAGAGAAGTCATCAGGAGCAGTGAGTCCGAACCGTGGCGCGAGGGAAGCGGACCGACGAGCCGAGGAGGGAGCCGAGCGATGGGCGACCACAAAGAACAGCCCCTTCGGGTGGGCGCGGCCGTACGGCGTCGGCGCCGGGCGCTGGAGCTCACCCTCGCCGTCGTGGCCGAGCGCAGCGGGCTGTCGGTCCCGTTCCTGAGCCAGGTCGAGAACGAACGCGCGCGCCCCAGCCGCAGCTCCCTCGAAAAGGTCGCCGACGCCCTGCGCACCACCGCGGTCGAACTCCTCGCCGCCGCCGACCCGGCGTGCAGCGTCGACGTCGTGCGCCTGGAGGGAGCCGAGGCTGAGCCGCTCGAACCCCGGATGCGCTCCCTGGTGCGCGGTCACCACCAGATGCACGCCTCGGAGTTCACCGGCGACCACGACGCGGGCCGTGAATTCCAGTACCGGAACGACCAGTTGATGTACGTCGCCGACGGCGGCGTCGAGATCGAGGCCGAGGGCCGCGCCTACCGCCTCGGCCGTGGCGACACCCTGTACCTGACCGGCGGCGTCCGGCACCGCTGGCGGGCGACCGTGGCCGAGACCCGTGTGGTCGTCGTCGCCGTGGCCGAGCACATCGAGGCGGTCCAGGACCGGCCGCGCCGGTGAGGGTCGTCTCGCTCGTCCCGTCCCTCACGGAGGCCGTGGCCGAGACCGGCACCCTGGTCGGCGCCACCGACTGGTGCACGCACCCGGCCGGCCTCGACGTGGTGCGCGTCGGCGGCACCAAGAACCCGAAGGTCGACCGGATCGTCGCCCTCGCCCCCGACCTGGTGATCGCCAACGAGGAGGAGAACCGCGTCCCCGACCTGGCCGCCCTGCGCGAGGCGGGCGTCGAGGTGCTGGTGACCGAGGTGCGGGACGTGCCGCAGGCCCTGCGGGAACTGAGGCGCGTGCTGCGCGCCTGCGGGGCGAGGACCAGCCCCCGCTGGCTGGACGAGGCCGAGGAAGCCTGGTCGGCGCCACCTCCGCCCGAGTACCGCAGGACAGCGGTCGTCCCGATCTGGCGACGGCCGTGGATGGTCCTGGGCCGGGACACCTTCGCGGGCGACGTCCTGTCCCGCCTGGGCGTCGACCACCTGTACGCGGGACACGCGGAGCGCTATCCGCGCGTCCCCGTCGAGGACCTGCGGGCCGCCGCCCCGGACGTCGTCGTCCTGCCCGACGAGCCCTACCGCTTCACCGCCGACGACGGCCCGGAGGCCTTCCCCGGCCTGCCCTGCGCGCTGGTCAGCGGACGGCACCTGACGTGGTACGGACCGTCGCTGGCCGAGGCGCCGCGGGTGCTGGGCGAGGCGCTGCGAGCAGCGAGCCGCTGAGCAGACCGCGCGTGGTGTGCACGGCGGCGGTGGCCCAGGCGGCGACGAGGACGCCGTACAGGCCGACGGCGAGCCAGTCACAGGCGAGCAGCCCGGTGTGCCGGGCCAGCGCCTCGGCGCCGGTGACGCAGGTTCCCACCGGGAAGGTGAACGCCCACCAGGTCATCGCGAAGCCCATGCCCTGCCGCCGGGCGCGCAGGACGTGCGCGGCGGCGAGCCCGAACCACAGCAGGGCGAAGGCCAGGACGGGAACGCCGTAGAGGACCGCGAAGACGCCGAAGCCCGCGCCGTACGGAGCCGGTACGACCCCCGGCGCCACGTCCGCGAAGTGGCCGACGGCGGTCGTGGACTGGCCGAGCGGGCCGAGCACCAGGAACAGGGTCGGGGTGAGGACGAGGGGCAGCGGTCCGCCGGTGACCAGCCGGGCGAAGACCATCGGCAGCACGGCCAGGGTCGCGAGCAGGCTCAGCACGAACATCGCGCAGCAGGCGAACAGCAGGGTCTCCCGCGGCTGACCGGGCGGCAGGTACGGCACGAGGAGCGGCCCGAGCGCGGCCGACACCATGGGCGCGACGACGGGCAGCAGCCACACGGGCGTCGCCTGTCCGGGCTCCACACGATGGCGTACGGCCATCAGGTACGGCACGGCGACGGCCGTAGCCAGCCCCACGACCGTACCGGCGGTGAACAGCACGGCGTCGACGGCCACCGCCGCCTCGGTGCCGATCCAGTCCCGGCCGAGGGTGAGGGTGCCGCCGCCGACGGCGAGCAGGGCCATGGCGAGGCAGCCGTAGAAGGGGGCCGTGGCCGGGTCGAGGAGGTGGGCGCGGGCCTGGTCGCGGTGGTGCCTCCAGTGCAGGGCCCGGGCGCCGAGCAGGGCCAGGAGCAGCGTCAGGGAGAGGGCCCAGACGGCGGTGCAGGCGGTGCGCAGGCCGGGGACGTGGAGGGGCAGGCCGGCTCCGGCGGTGGCGACGATGGCGGTGCCCATGACGCAGGCGTACCAGTTCGGTCCGAGGTGGCGGACGGCGAGGGCGCGCGGCGGGTGTGCGGTGGCACGGGGGAGGGGCCGGGCTGCGGTGACCATGTGTCCACCGTCTCGCCGGGGACGGGCCGCTACCAGGGAGTATGTCTCTATGAGGACATAAGCTGTCTTTATGAGCGGCGATGCGGAACAGGAGAACTCCCGGTACGCGGTGGGCGGCTCGCTGTCGCACCGGGTGCCGGAACTCGGGGCGCTGGAGCTGCTGCTGGCGGTGGCCCGGCTCGGAAGTCTCGGCCAGGCGGCGCGCGAGCTGGGCATCACGCAGCCGGCGGCCAGCAGCCGGCTCCGCTCGATGGAACGCCAGCTGGGAGTGGCGCTGGTGGACCGTTCGCCGCGCGGCTCCCGGCTCACCGACACCGGGGCGCTCGTCACGGACTGGGCCCGGCGGATCGTGGAGGCGGCCGAGGCGTTCGACGCGGGGGCGCAGGCGCTGCGGGACCGGCGGGACTCGAGGCTGCGGGTGGCGGCGAGCATGACCATCGCCGAGTACCTGCTGCCGGGCTGGCTGCTCGCCCTGCGCGCCCAGCGGCCGGACACCGCGGTGTCACTGCTCGCGGGCAACTCGGCGGCGGTGGCGGAGCGGTTGCTGTCGGGCGAAGCGGACCTGGGGTTCGTCGAGGGGCTCAGCGTCCCGACCGGCCTGGACTCCGTGGTCATCGCCCACGACCGCCTGATCGTGGTGACGGCGCCGGGGCATCCGTGGGCCCGCCGTCGCCGTCCGCTGGAGGCGTCGGAGCTGGCGGTGACGCCGCTGATCCTGCGCGAGAAGGGCTCCGGCACGCGTCAGGTCCTCGACAGGGCACTGGGCGGCCTGGCGCGTCCGCTGATCGAGCTGTCCTCCACCACGGCCGTGAAGGCGGCGGCGGTGAGCGGGGCGGGCCCGGCGGTGCTGAGCGAACTGGCCGTGCGGGAGGAGCTGGCGATGCGGCGGCTGGTGAGCGTGCCGGTGGCGGACGTGTCGCTGGCGCGGGACCTGCGGGCGGTGTGGCCCACGGGGCACCGGCCGGTGGGACCGGCCAGGGAACTGCTGTCGCTCACGCGCGGCTAGTGTCCTGCGCCAGAGATCCGTCGGCAGAAGCGGGCGAGGGAATCGAGGATCTCTTCGGCGGTCTTGGTCCAGATGAACGGCTTGGGGTCTG
>NZ_JBVIPA010000043.1:0-79828 GCF_055578365.1 Streptomyces sp. NPDC033131 | reverse complement strand
CAACAGCCCGTTTCCGCACACGGGAAGACGTCGCCAGGTTCCTCGGCCCCGACAAGACCGAGATCAAACCGACGTGTTGATTCCCGGCAAGCCCTAAGAGCTCGGATGGTTCCGTCGTCGGGCGGCTGCGGGTCAGTTGTGGCTGGTCGCGCAGTTCCCCGCGCCCCTGAAAGGGGCGCTTAAGCTGGCGGCAATCAGTAAGTCTAGGAAGGTGCGCCATGGCGAAGACGGTCCGGTCTGCGGCGCGGACCAGCGTCTGGCTGGAGGGCAAGGCGCGCCGGGGCGGGCGTGGGGGCGGGCAGCCCTCGGGGCTCGACCGTGACCGGATCACCGAGGTCACCGTGCGGCTGCTGGACGCGGAGGGGCTGGCCAAGTTCTCCATGCGCCGGCTGGCCGCCGAGCTGAACGTCACGGCGATGTCCGTCTACTGGTACGTCGACACCAAGGACGACCTCCTCGAACTCGCCATGGACGCGGTCATGGGGGAGCTGGAGCTGCCCGACCCGGCGGCCGACGAGGACTGGCGCGGGCAGTTGCGCACGCTTGCCCAGGGGTACCGGGCCATGCTGGTCCGCCACCCCTGGCTGTCGCCGCTGGCCGGACGCTTCCTCAACATCGGCCCCAACTACCTGGCCTTCTCCCGGGTCGTCCAGCAGGTCATCCGCAAGACCGGCCTGCCCGTGCACCGGCTGACCGGGGCCATCTCGGCCGTCTTCCAGTTCGTCTACGGCTACGGCACACTCGAGGGCCACTTCTACAGCCGTGTGACGGACACCGGCATGACCCCGGACGAGTACTTCCGGACCGCCATGAACGAGGTGACGGAGTTCCCGGGCGCCACCGAGGTCATCCAGGAGTCCACGGAGATCATGGAGGCCCGCGGCGGCGACACCGTCGAGGAGATGCTGGAGCGGGACTTCGAGTTCGCCCTGGACCTGCTGGTGGCGGGAATCGAGGCGATGGTGGCGAGGGCTTAGGACCCGTCCGGCGGATCATGCCGCGGACGCGGGGCCTGGCACGCCGGTCCGCGGCGTTCTCGTCGGTTGGTGACTCCCCCACTCTCGACTTCGCTCGAGCGGGGGGACCCCCATCGCGTCGACGCCCTCCTCCGCCGTGCAGCTCGACGCACCAGGACCCGCTCATCTGCGTCGACGAGGCCCCGCGCGTTTCCTGCGACTTGATCCGCCGGACAGGCCCCAGCTCCCGTGGTCCGGGGTCAGCCGTCCGAGGCCAGCCGGGCCGGGAAACCGCCGGTGGCGACCGGCCCCCACCGCTCCGGTTCGACCCGGATGATCGACTTGCCCTGCTTCAGCATGGCCGCCCGGTACTCGTCCCAGTCCGGGTGCTCACCGGCGATGTTCCTGTAGTACTCCACGAGCGGCTCGACGGAGTCGGGTGTGTCGATGACCTCGGCCGTGCCGTCGATCTGCACCCACGGCCCGTCCCAGTCGTCGCTCAGCACGATGAGGCTGACGCGAGGGTCCCGCCGGGCGTTGCGGGTCTTGGCGCGCTCGGGGTAGGTCGAGACGACGATCCGCCCCGAGTCGTCGACCCCGCAGGTCAGCGGCGACCCCTGAGGGCTGCCGTCGGACCGGCGGGTGAGCAGGATGGCGTGGTGCCGGGGACGTACGAAGTCCAGCAACTCGTCCAGTGAGACGGCGGTATTGGTCGCGATGTTCGGTGCCATGGGCTCAGCCTAGGACGCCGGTCCAGCACGCCGGTCTACGACTCCAGCGCCTCGGCGAGGTTGTCGTACACGGGGACGTCCCGCCGTGTCCCGGTCAGCTCCAGGACGCGGCCGGCCACCCCGCCGGGCATCGCCACCACCCGTACCCGCGCCCGCGGCGGGAGGCGGTGGCGTATGTCGTTGACCAGTCGTACGCCCTGGGAGTCCATGAAGTGGGTCCCGGTGAGGTCGAGGACCAGCAGGCGCAGCCGGTCGGCGCGGGCGTCGACGGCGGACAGGATGCGGGCGTACAGGCCCTGGGCGTTGCAGAAGTCGATTTCCGGGGGCAGGGCGATCACGGTGCAGCCGGGCAGATCTCGCAGATCACGCAGCTCGCACGGATTCGGGATGAAGGTCATGGCATCTCACCTGGCAGACGTTCGTCCGTATTCCGGGGAGGCCACTTCCTGACCTGTCGCTCCCCATTCCACCACGCCGACGACTGCGTCCGAAAGTGCTCCTGGCCCTCCGTCGGCCGGACGTCACCTCGACGCAACCAAGCAGATAAAGTGCTGTCCGTCCTGTGCTCGCAGTCGGGAATGTGCTGCGGAGCTCTCCTGCGCACGGCCATTGGCCGTGCACGCCGAAGAGGTTCGTGGTGGCTGCGTCCGAGTTTCCTGATTTGCCCGGTTTCCCTGCCGGTTTCGAGCTGGCGGAAGCCCTGACGGTGGCGGCTCAGCAACTGCACGACACGGTCACCCCGCACAGCACCATGCGGGCCGCGGTCCGGCTGGCCGTGCACATCGTGCCCGGCGCCGACCACGCGGGCATCTCCGTCATCGAGAGCAGCCAGCACCGCCGTACGGTCGCCTGGACCGACGAGGTCGTGCGCACGGCCGAGTCCGGACACCCGCGCCGGGAGCAGGACCCGTACTGGGAAGGTCTGTGGACGACGCCCGTCGTGCGAGTGGAGGACAGCGAGGCCGACGACGGCGGGAGCGCCCTGGCGGAGCTGGGCCTGCGCTCGGTGCTGTCGCTGCGGCTGCGCGCCGACCGCCGCCGCCTCACCGTGCTCACGGCCTACGCCCGCAAGCCGCGCGCCTTCGACGAGGCCGCCACCCGCGTCGGACGCCTCTTCACCGCCCACGTCAGCCTCGCCCTCGACTCCGCGACCGTGCGCGAGCAGCTGACGGAGGCCATGCGCACCCGGGACCTCATCGGACAGGCCACCGGGATCCTCATGGAACGCATGGACATGGACGCGGCCGAGGCCTTCGAGTCCCTGGTCAAGGCCTCACAGCGGGAGAACGTCAAGCTGCGCGACCTCGCCCGCCGCATCGTCGATGCGAACAACCCCACATGACCGGCGGGATGCGCCAAGGCGTTAACGGCCGTTGACGGGATATCCGTACGGTCATGAGCCCTGACACGCCGGACACGCTGGAAATGGCCATCGTGCGCAGCAGCGGCCTCGACACGCTGCTGCGGGATCTGACCGACCGTGCCGTCGAGGCGGTGCCAGGCGCCGCCGCGTGCAGCATCACGGTGCGCCGCGCCGACCGCCTGCTGACGCTGGCAGGCAGCCGCGGCCTGCCGAGCGGCCTCGACCAGCGCCAGTACGAGAACGGCTCGGGGCCGTGCGTGGAGGCCGCCGAGACCCAGGCCGAGCAGTACGCCCCCGACCTGGAGACGGAGACGCGCTGGCCCACCTACACGTCGTACGCCCTCTCGGCCGGCGTGCGCTGCGTGCTGGCGCTGCCGATCGACGTCGAGGGCGAAAGAGGAGCCGCTCTCAACCTCTACGGCCTGGAGACCGGCTCACTGGGCCGGGGCCGGGACGCGGCCCGTGCCTTCGCCGCCCGGGTGGGCGACGCGGTCAACGTCGCGCTGCGGGTCGAGCGCCGCCGCGAGTCCGTCACCGACGTGCGCACCGCGCTGCTCTCCCGCAGCGTCATCGACCAGGCGATCGGCATCCTCATGGCCCAGGAACGCATCGACGCGAACAACGCCCTGCAACGCCTGCGCCGGGTCTCGCAGGACCACAACGTCAAACTCCGCGACCTGTGCACCGACCTGGTGACACGGGCGAGCGGCGGCGGCGGTCGACGTTAGGCCTGCGGAAGCGACTCGCCCTGCACGGCCTGGATGTCCAGCTCCACCTTCAGGGTCGTACCGATGGCGGCGATGCCCGCCTGGACGACCTGGTTGTAGTCCATGGCGAAGTCCTCGCGCCGCAGCTGGGCCGTCGCCCGGAACGCCGCCCGGGTGCCGCCCCACGGGTCCGAACCCGTGCCGAGGTAGGCCAGGTCCAGGTCCACCGGTCGTACGACTCCGTGCAGTCCCAGCTCACCGTGGACGGTCCAGCGGTCGGAACCGGCCGCCGTCAGCCCCGTCGACCGGTAGGTGATCTCCGGGAAGCGATCGACGTCGAGAAAGTCCGCGGACCTCAGGTGGGTGTCCCGCATGCCGTTGCCGGTGTCGATGGACGCGGCCCGGATGACCGCCTCGACGCGGGACCCGGTCACGTCGTCGGGGGCGACCTCGATGGAGGCCGCGAAGTCGGTGAACCGTCCGTGCACGCTGGAGATCCCCAGGTGCTGGGCCACCGCGGCCACACTGGAGTGCGCCGGGTCGACGGTCCACGGTCCCGGCGGCGGCAGTTCGGTACCGCCCTGCCGGGCCAGCGTCACCGTGCCGACCTCGGCCCGCCCGCTCGCGGTGACGAGGGCGCTCGCGGCGGCCGGCGCGTATCCGACCGCCGTGACGATGACGGTGTACGCCCCCGGCGTGAGCGCGGTCGCGTCGCGCACGGCCCCGTCCCCGTCGGCCTCGGCGCGCAGCACCTGCGAGCCGGTCATGTCGGTCACCGTGACGACCGCGTGCGACACGGCCCATCCGTCCCGCGTGCGGATCTTCGCGGTCAGTCCCATCTCACGTAACTCCTTGAACGAGACCGGCCCGTGACGGTGTACACCTCCGCTCGGAGTGCGCACACCGCCACGGGCCGGGGCTGAACTACTCGCCGGGGTGGGCGAGTTCGATGTCGTGGTCGTCGACCCCGCGGCCGTCGACGGTCAGGGCGGTCGCCACCGGCGGGTACCCCGTCGCGATGACGGTGTAGTCGCCGCCGTCCAGGTCGGCGAAGGCGTACGCCCCGTCCGTCCCGGTGGTGGACGTCCCGACCACGTTGCCCGCCGCGTCGACGAGCGTGACCCGCGCGTCCGCCAGCGGACCGTGCGGCGCCCGTACGACACCCTGGAGCTGCGCTCCGGCATCGAGGTCGATCTCGATCCGGGTGACTCCGGTGCCGCCGATCTCGACGGGCAGGGCACGCGGCCGGTGGCCGACGGCGTTCACGGCGACGGTCACCGTCCCCGGAATCAGCTCGTCGAAGGCGAACTCGCCCTGCTCGCCGGTGGCGGCGGTGGCCAGCAGGTCACCGCGCACGTCCGTCACGATCACCATGGCGTCCTTGACGGGCAGTGCGCTCTGCGCGGCCCGCACGACACCGCTGAGCCCGCTGGTGCCGCTGAGCAGGATGTCGTACGACACCGGCTCGTCCCCCACGACCACGGTGGACGCCTGCGGCTGGAACCCGTCGGCGGAGGCGATCAGGACGTACGACCCGGCACCCGGCGCGTCCACGCCGTAGGAACCGTCGGCCTGTGCGACCGACCGGCCCAACTGCCGTCCCGCCAGCGAGATCAGCGTCACGGCGGCCTGCGGGACGGGCGCGCTCTCGGCACCCCGGACATGGCCGCGGACCGGAATTCCAGCGGACACCGGTGCGGTCCCCCTCTCGACGGTGGCGACGGCCGCGAGCCTCTGCGTGCCCTGCGGACCGGCTTCGGTGCTCGTCTCGGCCACGGCCGGGCTCGCGACCTTCTTCTCGGCGACCGGAGCGTCGGCGGCCTCGGCACCGGCGGCCGGAGCCTTCGCCGCCGCGGCCTGCGCCAGCCCGCCCGAGGTCCGCAGCGGGACCTCCTTGATGAACAAAGTGACCAGGAAGGCGACCAGCGCGAGCGGCGCGGCGATCAGGAAGACGTCCGCGATGCCGTGGCCGTACGCGCTCTCCATCACGGTCCGCAGCGGACCGGGCAGGCTGTCCATGTCCGGGATGCTGCTGCCGGTGCTCGAAGAGGCAGCGGCGGACGCGTACTTGGGGTCGATCGTGGTGAGGCCGTCCTTGGCGTAGTCGGTGATCCGGTTGGCCATGACGGCGCCCAGCGCCGAGACGCCGACCGCACCGCCGAGGGACCGGAAGAACGTCACCGTGGAGCTGGCCGCGCCCAGGTCGGCCGGGTCCACCTGGTTCTGCGTGCACAGCACCAGGTTCTGCATCATCATGCCGATGCCGAGGCCCAGGAGCGCCATGAAGATCGCGATGTGCCAGTACTCGGTGTCGTAGCGGATCGTGCCGAGCAGGCCCAGCCCCGCGGTCACCAGCACACCGCCGGCCAGCAGCCAGGCCTTCCAGCGGCCGGTCTTGGTGATGACCTGCCCGGAGACCGTCGACGAGACGAACAGACCGGCGATCATCGGGATGGTCATCACGCCGGACATCGTCGGGGACTTGTCGCGGGCCAGCTGGAAGTACTGGCTGAAGAAGACCGTGCCGGTGAACATCGCGACGCCCACGAAGAGCGAGGCGATGGAGGACAGGGTGATGGTGCGGTTGCGGAACAGCCGCAGCGGGATGATCGGCTCGCTCGCCCTGGACTCGACGAGCACGAACAGCAGGCCGAGCACGACCGAGCCGCCGACCATCGCGTACGTCTGCCACGACACCCAGTCGAACTTGTCACCGGCGAAGGTGACCCAGAGCAGCAGCAGCGAGACCGCGGCGGAGATGAAGAACGCGCCGCCCCAGTCGACCTTCACGTCCCGCTTCACGACGGGCAGGTGCAGGGTCTTCTGCAGCACGATCAGCGCGATGACCGCGAACGGCACACCGACGTAGAAGCACCAGCGCCAGCCGAGCCAGCTGGTGTCGGTGATGACACCGCCGAGCAGCGGACCGCCGACGGTGGCGAGGGCGAAGGTCGCGCCGAGGTAGCCGGAATAGCGCCCGCGCTCACGCGGGGAGATCATCGCGGCCATCACGATCTGCGCGAGGGCGGACAGACCGCCGACGCCGATGCCCTGCACCACGCGGCACGCGATCAGCATGCCGGGGTTCTGCGACAGACCCGCGGCGGCCGATCCGAGCACGTAGATGACGAGGGCTATCTGGACGAGAGCCTTCTTGCTGAACAGGTCGGAGAGCTTGCCCCACAGAGGCGTGGCCGCCGTCATGGACAGCAGCGCGGCGGTGACGACCCAGGTGTAGGCGGACTGGCCGCCGCCGAGGTCGCCGATGATCTCGGGGAGGGCGTTGGTGACGATCGTGGACGAGAGGATCGCCACGAACATTCCGAGCAGCAGCCCGGAGAGCGCTTCCATGATCTGCCGGTGCGTCATCTGGACGCCGTCCGGGGAGCCTCCCCCGTGCTTGGCGTGAGCCCGCACACCGGCCGGTGTGGTCGTTGCCATGGACTTCCTTCTCTTACTTGGTGATCGCGGGGGTACGGGGGGACTGCTCGGCCACGGGAGCGGTGGGCGGCCGGGGCTCCACGTCGGAGGGGAGCGGGGCATGCGGGGCGTGCGGGGCATGCGGTGTGTGAGAGACGCGGCAGTCGTCGAAGCTCGCACGGAGCCGTGCCATCAGCACGGTCAGCTGGGCCACCTCGTCGTCGCTCCAGTCACTCAGCCGCTCGGCGAGGATCCGGCAGGTCAGCCGGGACATCTCCGTCAGCCGGGCCTGGCCCGCGGGGGTGAGGTGCAGGATGCGGGAGCGCTTGTCCGCCGGGTCGGGGGAGCGGTCGATCCAGCCGCGCTCGGCCACATGGGCCACATGCCTGCTCGTCACCGACATGTCCACGGCGAGCAGTTCCGCGAGCTTGCTCATGCGCATGTCCCCGTGGCGGCCGAGCAGCGTGAGCACGGCGGCGGAACCGCTCGGGCAGTCGGGCGGCATGATCCGTCCCAGCTCCCGGCGCACGGCGCCGAAGGCACTGAACTGACGGATCAGCTCCTCGTACTGCGCCTGCTCGGCCATCACACACCTCCCGTGTTCGTTGCTTAGGGCAACCATAGGACCGGTTGGTTGTTACAGGCAAATAAGGAGCGGAGGATCGCGGTCAAAAACTTGGCAAAGGCAAGTATTGCGAACGTAAACGCACAGCTGAGGGGATGTGGTGCGGACCCGGAGCCCCCGCTTGGGCCACACCCCCGGATTCGCTAGGGTCTCGGGGCATGGCTAACACGCAGGGCCCCCAGGGCAACCACGACCCCGCCGGCAGCACCCAGATGTTCCGCGCGTTCGTCGACGAGGCCCCTCAGGGCCGGCAGCGGCAGGCGGCTCCCTCTTCCTCCGGCGGTCCCCGCCTCGGCCTGATCATCGGCATCGTCGCCGCGGTGGCGATCGTTGCGGCGGTGGCCTGGCTGGCGCTCAAGTAACGCCGGGGGCCACACACTCTCCGACGCCGGGGATCACGTCCTCGCACCACCGCTCCTCCGCAGCCGCGGCAGCACGCATGGGCTCACCCGGGCCGAGGGCGGCGGGGCGCCGGCGTACGACCGGAGTGGGCGCCCTCGCGTAGAAGGGGGCGCCGACTGGTGTCGGCCGGGCCGGGTTTCCGGCTGCCTTCCCAAGTGCCGTCCGAAGCAGGCGGCTTGCCGCGCCGCCGGGCGGCGTCGTCTAGTGGCACCAGCGTCACGTCCCCCGCCGACGGCACCGCCGTACCGCAGACCCGGGATGGACCGCCCGCCGCGCCCTGGCGACAACCGCGACCATCACCGGCCTCGCACGCGGTCGGCCCCATCGCGCCGCGCCCGCCACGGACGTCGCACGCGGTCGGCGCGCACCCCGCGCCGCGCCTGACGCGGGTCTCGCCCGCGGTCGGGCCACCGCCCCACGCCGCGCCTGACGCGGGTCTCGCCCGCGATCGGCCCGCCGCCCCGCGCCGCGGCAAGGAGTCCAACGCCGTCGTCACTGAGCAGAACCTTCGTGACGCCACTTCGGTTGACCACGACAGCGCACACCTTGTGGGCGCTGTGGCGCGACGCCGGGGACTGCCGTCACCGGCTCCACCCGCGGTCGGGCCACCGCCCCGCGCCGCACCTGACGCGGGCCCCGCACGCGATCGGCCCGCCGCCCAGCATGACGGCGGCCGCCGACGCGCCGGTCAGGGCGCACCGACGGCCAGGTGTCCGTCCGGAACGGGTCGCTCGAAGCGTCGCGGCATCGCGCCGAGATGGCCGACGCCCCGGCAGGCAGCAAGCCCGAAGTGAGGGCTGCCGCGGCCCGAGACCAGGTCCGAGACCCGGCCCGGGAACAGCGTCAGAGGCTCAGCCCCGAGGCTCAGCCCCGAGACTCAGTCGGAGATGAGCCCCTCCCGCAGCTGCGCCAGTGTCCGGGTCAGCAGCCGGGAGACGTGCATCTGGGAGATGCCGACCTCCTCGCCGATCTGCGACTGGGTCATGTTGGCGAAGAAGCGCAGCATGATGATCTGGCGCTCGCGCGGCGGCAGCTTGGCCAGCAGCGGCTTCAGCGACTCCCGGTACTCCACGCCCTCCAGGGCCGTGTCCTCGTAGCCGAGGCGGTCCGCGAGGGAGCCCTCGCCGCCGTCGTCCTCGGGGGCCGGGGAGTCGAGCGAGGAGGCGGTGTACGCGTTGCCGACCGCGAGGCCGTCGACGACGTCCTCCTCGGACACGCCCAGAACCTTTGCGAGTTCGGTGACGGTCGGGGAGCGGTCCAGCTTCTGGGCGAGCTCGTCGCTGGCCTTGGTGAGGGCGAGCCGCAGCTCCTGGAGGCGCCGCGGGACGCGGACCGACCAGGACGTGTCCCGGAAGAACCGCTTGATCTCACCGACGACCGTCGGCATCGCGAACGTCGGGAACTCCACGCCGCGTTCGCAGTCGAAGCGGTCGATCGCCTTGATCAGGCCGATCGTGCCGACCTGGACGATGTCCTCCATCGGCTCGTTGCGGGAGCGGAAGCGGGCGGCCGCGTAGCGCACCAGCGGGAGGTTGAGCTCGATGAGGGTGTCCCGTACGTACGCGCGCTCGGGGCTGTTCTCGTCGAGTGCGGCAAGCCGCAGGAAGAGGGAGCGGGACAGGGTGCGGGTGTCGAGAGCTCCCGAGGTCGGGAGGGCCGGGGCCGGCGCGGCCTCGACGGCCGTTACGTCGTCGAGTGCGGGCGCGGGCTCGCTCTTTGTGAGCGTGAGCACCTTCGAGCTGCCCTGGTCTGCGGACATGCCACCCCCTTTGGGTCGCGGGACGGTACGGCGAACGCTCCGTCGAGGAACGTCAGCCTTCACCTGAATACCGGAGCCGAGGCCACGGCAAACGCGCTTCCGGCAGAATGTCACATGTCGGCAACACGCTGTAGTGACATGTCGACATGCGAGACGCGAAAACGCCCTGCCTACAGGGGGTCTGACGGTATTTCGGCACAGAAAGGCCGGGATCCGCGCTGGTGAGCGATTCAGTCCTGCCGGTGACGACTCGATCCCCTATTCGGTTACGAGCCGACCGGACTTCCGCCTACGCGTCGATCCGGTTCGCGGAACGCAGTCGCTGGAAGCTACGCGCGAGTAGCCGCGAGACGTGCATCTGGGAGACGCCGAGTTCCGCGCTGATCTGTGACTGGGTGAGATTGCTGTAGTAGCGCAGCAGAAGAATGCGCTGTTCCCGCTCCGGCAATTGCACCAGCAGATGCCGGACGAGATCCCGGTGCTCCACGCCGTCCAGGGCGGGGTCCTCGTAGCCGAGCCGGTCCAGCAGTCCCGGCAGCCCGTCGCCCTCCTGGGCGGCCTCCAGCGAGGTGGCGTGGTACGACCGTCCGGCCTCGATGCAGGACAGCACCTCCTCCTCGGTGATGCGCAGCCGCTCGGCGATCTCGGAGGTCGTCGGGGTGCGCCCGAAGGCGGTGGTCAGGTCCTCGGTCGCGCTGTTGACCTGCACCCACAGCTCGTGGAGCCGGCGCGGAACGTGGACCGTACGGACGTTGTCGCGGAAGTACCGCTTGATCTCGCCGACGACGGTCGGCATCGCGAACGTCGGGAACTGCACGCCCCGGTCCGGGTCGAAGCGGTCGATGGCGTTGATGAGGCCGATGGTGCCGACCTGGATGACGTCCTCCATCGGCTCGTTGCGGGAGCGGAAGCGGGCGGCCGCGTAGCGCACGAGCGGGAGGTTGGCCTCGATGAGCGCCCCGCGCACGCGGCTGTGCTCCGGCGTGCCCGGCGCCAGCCCCTTGAGCTGGCCGAAGAGCACCTGCGTGAGTGCCCGGGTGTCCGCACCGCGGCTGCGTTGGGGTGTGGCCGGCGCGGCGGCCGGCGCGGCTTCGGCGACCTCGACGACTTCCTGGGGCGGCGCAGTACTGGCCGACACGGTCAACGCCACCTCTTCATCGGTCTTCATCGGTCAACTCATCCATCAAAAGCGGTCATAGCATCACAAGACATGTGCACTGTGTGCAAGCACCGCATAACGCCGTGTTGAGGTGAGAGTTGGGGCGGATGACACGAAAGAGCCCTCCGCCGTACCGGCGGAGGGCTGCTCGGGAGGTGAGGAATGCGAGGGGCGCCAGAGGCGCGAGCGGTCAGTACGCGTAGTCCGCGATCACCCAGGTGGCGAACTCCTGCCACAGGGCCACGCCCGCCTGGTGGTCGGGGTGCTCGACGTACCGGCGCAGCGCGGGCAGGTCGTCGAAGCCGGAGTTGATGGCGAAGTCGTAGGCGATGGGCCGGTCGCTGAGGTTCCAGCCGAGCTCCCAGGAGCGGATCTCGGGGATGGTGCCGTCGAGCGCCCGGAAGGCCTCGAAGCCCTGCACGACTCGCGGGTCGTCGCGCTCGACGCCCTCGTTGAGCTTGAAGAGGACCAGATGGCGGATCATGTGCGCTTCTCCTACTTGGCGCCGTCTGCGAGCCACGTGAAGAAGTCGCCGATGGCACTGGCTGCGTCCGATATGCCCTCGAAGGCTATCTGGACGTAGTCGGCGGCCTTGGCCGGGTCCGTGATGATCACGTAGAGCACGAAGACCACGGCAACGTAGACGGCGATCTTCTTCGCGTTCACCGCCATCGCGGCCTCCCTGTTTTCTCCGGTGTTGACCTCGACGAGCGCACATGATCGCACGAAGGGCCCCGTCTTTCGACGGGGCCCTTCTTCTGCGGTAGCGGAGGGATTTGAACCCTCGGTGACTTGCGCCACACTCGCTTTCGAGGCGAGCTCCTTCGGCCGCTCGGACACGCTACCGAGGGAGACCTTACAGCACGGTGGGGCATGGTTTGAAATCGGTATTCGGCCGGTGCCGGGCGTCAGCGGGACGTCAGCGGGAGCGGAAGAAGTCGGTCAGCAGACGGGCGCACTCCCCGGCGAGCACACCCTCGATCACCTCGGGACGGTGGTTGAGCCGGCGGTCGCGGACGACGTCCCAGAGGGACCCGGCCGCACCCGCCTTCTCGTCGCGGGCGCCGTAGACCACCCGGTCCACGCGGGACTGCACGATCGCGCCCGCACACATCGTGCAGGGCTCCAGCGTCACGACGAGCGTGCAGTCGGCCAGCCGCCACCCACCGAGCCGGGCGGCCGCCCGGCGGATCGCCAGGACCTCCGCGTGCGCGGTCGGGTCGCCGGTGGCCTCGCGTTCGTTGTGCCCGGCCGCCAGGACGGTTCTGCCGTCGCCGGCGAGCACCACGGCGCCGACGGGGACGTCACCGCCCCGGCCGGCCCGCCCGGCCTCTTCCAGGGCGAGCCGCATCGCGGCCCGCCAGGGGTCGCGTACCGGGTCCGGTGTGGTTCCCGCGGTCGGTGAGGTCAGCGGACGGCCTCCAGGACCTCCGAGGCGCCCAGGGCCTCGGCGATCTCGGTGACCGCGTCCTGCGACAGCGACTTCAGCTCCTTCTCGCCGACGCCGAGGTCGTCCAGGATCCGGATGTCGCCGACCGGGCCGTGCGGCACGAGCTCGCCGGAGCCGCCGTCCTCGTCGTCACCGTCCTCCTCGTCCTCACCGTCCTCGGTGCCGTCGAGATCGAGGGCGTCCAGGTCGGGCTCGTCGTCGTCGGGATCCCTGCCGAGCAGTTCGGCGGTGAGCAGGATCTCGCCGTACGAACTGCGGGCGGCGGCGGCTGCGTCCGAGACGTAGATACGCGGATCCTCCTCACCGTCGAGGCGGACGACGCCGAACCAGGCGTCCTCCTGCTCGATCAGTACGAGGACCGTGTCCTCGTCGGGAGAGGCCTCCCGGGCCAGGTCGGCCAGATCCGACAGGGTCTCCACATCGTCGAGCTCCGTGTCGCTCGCTTCCCACCCGTCTTCGGTGCGCGCGAGCAGTGCGGCGAAGTACACCGTGACTCTCCCACTGGTCATAGGCGTGCCGGTTGGGGGTCCCCCCGGCGGAGGCGTGGGCGGGAGAGCTGTGCTCCGAGCCCCACCCACTCGGCATCGTGGCAGAAACATGGCGCTCAGGGGACGTCTTCGGCTCCCTGTGTGTCCGGCTGCCGCCGATCCCGTGGCAGCGGAGGGCCCGTCGAGGTCTCACCAGCGCACTCGTTGCCGCCAACAGCGGATCGTACGCGGCTTTCCCAGGCACCCACGCACGGCCACCCGGACAACGCGCGACGGCCCCGCGGTCTGCCGACTCGGCGGACCCGTCGGCGTGTCTCGGCTCCCGTCCCGGCTCCCCGGGCCTGTCCGGCGGATCACGTCGCAGGACATCCGCGGCGTCTCATCGACGCAGGTGAGCCCCGCGTCTGCGGCACGATCCGCCCAACACGCCCTGGCGGGCTCTCACCAACGGAACGTCCGCATGCGCATCGCGTGCCGCAGGCGGGCCGTCTTGGCCCGGCGGGGCTGGACGCGGTCGCGCAGTTCGCGGGCCTCGGCCAGGTCGCGCAGGAACTGGGCACGGCGCCGACGGCGCTCGGCGTCGGTCCTCGGGGCCGACGCGTCCTCTCGGATATAGCGGTCAGGCATAGGCACACCACCCTGGTACATCCCTCCCACTTTCCCTCTGCCGGGCGGTTTGATGCCAGCGCAAGGGCTATCGGAGCGCGGCACTGATCCCCGGTTACTGTTAGCGCCATGCGCCTCCACGTCGTCGACCACCCTCTGGTCGCTCACAAGCTCACCGCGTTGCGCGACCAGCGCACCGACTCCGCGACCTTCCGCCGTCTCGCCGACGAGCTGGTCACCCTGCTCGCCTACGAGGCCACGCGTGACGTGCGCACCGAGCAGGTCGACATCACGACGCCGGTGGCCTCGACCACGGGCGTCAAGCTCTCCTACCCGCGCCCTCTGGTGGTGCCCATCCTGCGGGCCGGCCTCGGCATGCTGGAGGGCATGGTCCGGCTGCTGCCGACCGCCGAGGTGGGCTTCATGGGCATGATCCGCGACGAGGAGACGCTGCAGGCGTCCACGTACGCCACGCGCATGCCGGAGGACCTCTCCGGCCGCCAGGTGTACGTCCTGGACCCGATGCTCGCCACCGGCGGCACCCTGGTCGCGGCGATCCGGGAGCTGATCAAGCGCGGTGCGGACGACGTCACCGCCGTGGTGCTCCTCGCCGCCCCCGAAGGCGTCGAGCTCATGGAGCGCGACCTCGCGGGCACCCCGGTCACGGTCGTGACCGCCTCGGTCGACGAGCGCCTGAACGAGCACGGCTACATCGTGCCGGGCCTGGGCGACGCGGGGGACCGGATGTACGGGGCGGCCGAGTAGGCCTCGGCACAAGCAGTCGTACGAAGAGGGCCCTCCTACCAGGAAGGCCCTCGTACGAGGCTCAGCAGTTCTGCTTCGAGGAAGTGGACGTCGGCTGGGGCGCGGCCAGTGCGGCCAGCGCCTTGTCGGCGTCCGCCTTGCTGTTCAGGCTCTGGTAGCCGGTCCCGATGATCAGGTCGAGCTCGGTGCCCTTGCGGGCGGCGTCCGTGCGGCGCTCGGCCGTGGAGAGCTGGGTGGCGAGGACGGGCAGCGAGGTGTTCAGGGAGGACGCGGGGCCGAGCAGCAGCCCGGTGCCCTTGACCTTCTTGTCGAACTCCTTCGTCGCGTTGCCCACGTCCCCGATCTTGAAGCCGCGCTTCTTCAGCTCGTCCGCGGCCTTCTTGGCGAGGCCGCTGCGGGGGGTCGCGTTGAACACGTTCACCGTGATCTGGGCGGGCTTGACCGTGGCGGCGGCGGACGGGGAGGCCGACGGGGTCGCCCGGGTGCCGCAGCCCGCCTTGGGACCGACCGCCTCGGCCTTCTTGCCGCCGCCGGTGAAGACGTCGATGAGCTGCAGGGTCCCCCATCCGGTCAGCCCGAGCGCGGCGGCGGAGGCCACCAGCCCGAGGACGAGCCTGCCGCGCCGCCTGTGCCGGCGCATGCGGGGGTACTTGTCTCCCGTGATCCGGTACTGGCCGCCCATGCCGGGGGGAGTCAGCATGCTCATGGGCGCAGCGTAGTGCGCCCGGGCGACGATTCCTACTAGATGATCATTGGACGCGGTGCAGGAGAACCCGAAAGGGCCAACCCGTAAGGGCCCGTAAGTGCAGGCGTCTCAGTCGAGTTCGAGCACGCGCGCGTGCAGCACCTGGCGTTGCTGGAGGGCCGCGCGGACCGCTCGGTGGAGACCGTCCTCCAGATACAGGTCGCCCTGCCACTTCACGACGTGTGCGAAGAGGTCGCCGTAGAACGTGGAGTCCTCGGCGAGCAGGGTTTCCAGGTCGAGCTGGCCCTTGGTCGTCACGAGCTGATCGAGGCGGACCGGGCGCGGCGCGACGTCCGCCCACTGCCGGGTGCTTTCCCGGCCGTGGTCGGGGTACGGCCGGCCGTTTCCGATGCGCTTGAAGATCACACGGAAAGCCTACCGGGCAAGAGCTTCCGGGCGCAGCCTTGGCGGCGGAGTGTGGGGCCGGAAAAGACGCCGTAAAACGGGGCAAACGGTAACGAGGGCTTGAGATGAGTGACAGCGAAACGATTCGGCAGTCCGCTGTTTCCGGAGCTCCGGGGGATGCCTCCGCCCTCCCGAGGAGGCCCTTGAAGATCACCTCCGGGTGGGCCTCTCCCGCCCGCTCTCGATCCAGGCGCCCTGCCCGGCACCCGGAGTGGCCGGGAGATCACTTTCCGCCTTCGGCGCGACACGGCGGAGGCGGTAGTCCGCCTCCGCCGACGGGTCAGCGGCCCGGTACCTCCGGGGGCCGCTGCGGCTTCGGTTCCTTCACCTGCGGAACCTGCTCTTTCGGCGCGTTGCGCGCCGCCTCGGCGCGCAGGAGGGCGCGCAGGACCGCGTACGGGTCGTTCGTCATGTCGGTGTTCCTCGCGTTCTCTGGGTTCCTTGCGTCGTGCTGACGGACCGGAGGGCGGGAGCCGGTTCTGTCAGCAGCGCAGGACCACCGAGCGCAGGGCGTGCAGCGCGGCCGGGGTGCGCGGCTGTACGGGCAGGGGCCGGACGGCCGGGGCGGCGGGCGGCGCGTCCGGGAAGGACGCGGGCCGCGGCGGTGCGAGGGGACGTCCGGTGCCCCGGGACACCGGACGCAGCACGGTGTCCAGGACGTCGTACTCGAAGACCGCCGAGCCGGCCTCGGCGGCCACCGGGGAGACGGGAACCGCCTGTGCGCCCGCGTGCTCGCCCGGTATGGACAGGGCGAGCAGCAGGACGAGCACCCGCGGCCAGGCACGCCGGCGGGCGGGGCCGGAGGCTTGCGGTGCGGCGGTGCTCACGGGAAGTCATCTCCCCGTGCGGCCTACGTGGTTCATCCCACCGGCGGTGAAAACCGCCCGCTCGGCCTACATTCCGGGCCGGCCGGGTCACCCGGACGGCGGCTACTTGCCGGCGGCCTTCGCGGCCTTCGCCGCCGCCTTCATCTCCTGCTTGTGCGCGCGGACCTTGGTCAGCGAGTCAGGGCCGGTGATGTCGGCGACGGAACGGAAGGACTTCGGCTCGCCGTAGGCGCCCGCGGCCTCGCGCCAGCCCTCGGGCCGCACGCCGAGCTGCTTGCCGAGCAGGGCGAGGAAGATCTGGGCCTTCTGTTTGCCGAAGCCGGGCAGCTCCTGAAGGCGGCGCAGCAGTTCCCGTCCGTCGCTCACGCCCTTCCAGACGAGCTCGGCGTTCCCGTCGTAGTGCTCGACGAGGTACTGGCACAGCTGCTGGATCCGCTTGGCCATCGACCCCGGGTAGCGGTGCACGGCCGGCTTCTCCGACAGGAGCGCGGCGAAGGCCTCCGGGTCCTGTGCGGCGATCTCGTGCGCGTCCAGGTCGTCGGCGCCGAGCCGGCCCGCGATCGTGCGGGGCCCCTTGAACGCCCACTCCATCGGAACCTGCTGGTCCAGCAGCATGCCGACCAGCGCGGCGAGCGGGGAGCGCCCGAGGAGCTCGTCGGCCTCGGGGTCCTGGGCGAGGTGAAGAGTGACGTCCATGACCCCGATCATGCCTCCGTGTGCCTCAGTTCTCCACGTGAGGGCTGGTCAGCGCCGCGCCGAAGTACCCCTTCACCCCGCGCACGGTGATGCCGGCGCTCTTGCCGCAGAGGTTGACCGAGCCCTTCAGGACGGGGCCGGTGCTGGAGCCGCGGGCGATCCACAGGCAGCCGTCGCTGTTCTCGGCGGGAGCGCCGACCACGGCCTCGGCCCTGCCGTCCTGGTTGAGGTCGGCGAGGTGGACGGTGGCGCCGAACCAGTCGCCGGTCTCGGCGGCGCCGGGGATGTCCGCCGTGTCCTGGGTGTAGCCGGCCGCCTTGGCGGTGGTCAGGCCGGTGGCGGAGCCGCGCAGCAGGACGGCCGTGCCCGCCGAGGCGCGGGTGCCGACGGCCTCCTCGGGCGAGCCGACCAGGACGTCCGCGTAGCCGTCGGCGTTCACGTCACCGAGGCTCAGCGACTGGCCGAACCAGTCGCCCCACTCCGCGGTGCCGGGGACGCCCGCGGTGTCCTGGTGGAAGACCTTCGGCTTCTGCGCGGCGGTGATGCCCTGGGCGCTGCCGTACAGGACCTGGATCTCGCCGCCCTTGCGGGCGGCGCCGGGCGCGTTGAAGTGGGACTGGTCGCCCGCGACGCCGGTGACCAGGTCGCCGTAGCCGTCGCCGTTGAGGTCGCCGATGCGGCCCGCGTGGCCGTCGGCGTAGGGGAGCTCGACGGGCCAGGTCTCGCGGGAGTTCTCGGCGTCGGGGGCCCCGCTGTCGATGTCCACCGGGCCGCGGATGTCGCCGTCGGTGGGGCCGGCCAGGTAGAAGCGCTCCGCCCTGCCGTCGCCGTTGACGTCGCCCATGACCACGCCCCGGGCGTTGACCCGCCACTCGAGGTAACGGGAGGCGGAGCCGCCGGTGCGGGTGAAGGGGCCGGTGTAGGAGGAGGCCGAGCAGCCCGAGCCGACGCCGGCCTCGGGAGCGCCGTCGCCGTTCATGTCGCCGGTGGCCAGGGACATGCCGAAACGGCAGTACGTCATGCCGTCCCCGAACCCGGCGGGCGGGGCGATGTTCGCGCCGCCCTTCAGCCCGGTCGGTCCGCCCCACACGACGGTCACGGAACCGCGGGCCTCGATGCCGCCGACGTCCTCGCGGGGCGTGCCGACGAGCAGATCGGCGTAGCCGTCCCGGTCCAGGTCGGCACTGGCCACCGTGGTCCCGAACTGGTCCCACTTCTCCGGCTCGCCGGGGACTCCCGCCGTCGCCTGGGTGACGACCGTCCGGCGCGTGGCGCCGACCGAGGACCTCGACCCGTACAGCACGACGACCGAGCCGGCCTCCTCCACGGTGCCGTTGGCCGCGTTCGGCGCCCCCACGGCGAGGTCGCGGTAGCCGTCGCCGTTGAAGTCGTCCTGGACGGCGGCGGTGTTGGCGCCCTTGTAGGGGGCGGCGGCGGACGACGTCATCGGGGTGAGAGTGACGCCGGCGACGGCCGTGAGGAGGGCGGTCGCCAAGACTGCTCTGCGCAACGGGGCTCCTGGGTCGTGTGCGGCAACAGATGCTGCACACGACCCACGGATCGCACAAAGGGTTGTACGCGCCTGTGATACCGGGTCAGCCGGCCCGCCAGTACCCCAGCGCGTGCACCCGCTGCTTGGGAACTCCCAGTTCCTTGCGGACGTACGTCGACAGGGTCCGGGTGGTCGCCGTGTCGCAGGCGATCCAGACGTACGGCTCCGGGCCGGCCTTCAGCAGGCCGGGCAGGGCCGCCTTCACCTCGGCGACGAGGTGGGCGCCGGAATCCCGCCGGGGCACGGGGCGTACGTCGTGCCGGGCGGGGTCGGTGCGGAAGGGGAGGCCCCCGAGGGCGTCGGCGAGGGGGGTGTCGGGGGTGCCGTCCGAGGTGCCGTCGGGGGTGCTCTCGAACCAGATGGTCGCCGGGGCGGGGGCGAGGGCTTCGAGGAGGGAGTTGAGGGCGGGCAGCGAGGCGGCGTCCCCGATCGCGAAGACGTGCGAGGGCGTGGGATCGGGCCGCCGGAAGTCGGTGCCGTGCACGGTCGCCTCGATGGTGTCGCCGGGCTTCGCCGCCCTTGCCCAGTCGCTGGCGCACCCCTCGTGCAGGGCGAACTCCAGGCTGAAGGTGCCGGCCGCGGCGTCGGGGTCGACCAGGGTGTAGGCGCGCTGGTGCGGCCTGCCCGCGTTGTCGAACCAGAGCCGCACCCACATCGTCGGGTGGACCCCGGTCGCCGCCAGCATGCCGCCGTCGGTGAGGTGGACGCGCCGGTAGCGCCCGGTGACGTCCTTGGCACCGGTCACGGTGAACACGAAGTCCTTCGCCCGCAGCAGTCTGAGGACCGCGCCCTCCCAGCCGTGCCCCTGCCCCATCGCGTTTTCACCCTTCGCGTACGATTCCACCACCATTTAGTTAGGCAAGCCTAACCTAAAAGTGTAGAATTCCAGCACAGAAAAGGCACAGGAATGAGCACCGAGATCTTCCGCGACGCCTGGGGAATCCCCCACCTCCGCGCCGGCAGCGCGCGGGAGCTCGCCCGCGCCCAGGGCCGGGTCACCGCCCGCGACCGCGCCTGGCAGCTGGAGGTCGAGCGGCACCGCACCCAGGGCACCTCGGCCGCCTTCCTCGGCACCGAGGCCCTGGCCTGGGACCTCTTCGCGAGACGGGCCCGCCTCGCCGACACGTCCAGACGCTGCTTCACCGCCCTGGAGAGACGGGACCCGGAGACAGCCGACTGGGTGCGGGCGTACGCCGACGGCGTGAACGACGAGCTCGCGCGGACCGAGGCACCCGAGTTCGCCCGCGTCGGTCTGGCTCCGGGCCGCTGGGAGCCCTGGACCCCGCTCGGCGTCTGGCTCGCCACGCACATCCTCTTCGCCGGCTTCCCCGCCAAGCTCTGGCGCGAGCAGGCCGTCCGGCACCTGGGAGCCGACGCCGTCCGGTTGTTCGCCACCGACGGCCCGGGCACCTCCGGCAGCAACGGCTGGCTGGTCGGCGGCGAACGCACGACCACCGGCCAGGCGGTCATCGCCGGCGACCCGCACCGCTTCATCGAGGACCCCGGCGTCTACCAGCAGATCCACCTGTCCTGCCCCGAGTTCGACGTCGTCGGCCTCGCCGTCCCCGGCGTCCCCGGCATCGCCCACTTCGGCCACACCGGCACGGTCGCCTGGGCCATCACCAACGCGATGGCCGACTACCAGGACCTCTACCGCGAGAGGCTGCGCCGCACCGGCGCCGGCGTCGAGGCGCTCGGGGCGGACGGGCTCTGGCACCGGGCCGCCCGGCACCCGGAGACCGTCGAGGTGGCGGGGGAGGAACCGGTCCAGGTCGAGGTCATCGAGACGGAACGGGGACCGGTGATCGCCGGCGGCCCCGAGGGACTCGACGACGGCACCCCGCTCGCGCTCTCCCTCCGCCACCCGCCCCGCGTCACCGAGGACCTCGGCTTCAGCGCCCTGCTCCCCCTGCTGCGGGCCCGCCGGGTCGCCGACGTCGACCGCGCCTTCGACCTGTGGGCCGAGCCCGTGAACGTCGTCCAGGCCGCCGACACCGAGGGCGGCCTGCTGCACCGCGTCGCGGGCCGGGTGCCGGTGCGCTCCGACGCCAACCGCACCCACCCCGTCCCCGCCTGGGAACCGGGCCACGACTGGCAGGGCTGGCACGAGACGCCCCGGGCCGGTCTCACCGACGGCATCGCCGTGATGGCCAACCAGCGCGGCCCGGCGGGCCCGCTCGGCGTCGAGTTCGCCGCACCCCACCGCGCCGACCGCATCACCGCCCTCCTCACTCAGAAGGACCGCTGGTCGCCCGCCGACATGCCGGTCATCCACATGGACACCCGCCTCGCGTCCGCCGCAGCGCTCCTCGACCACCTGGAAGCGCTGGACGGACTGACCCCCGAGGCCACCGACCTCCGCGACACCCTCCTGCGCTGGGACCGCCACATGGACGCCGACAGCACGGACGCGGCCCTGTACGCGGCCGTGCGCGGTGCGGTCGTACGCCATCTCGCGGCCCACCCGGCGTTCGCCGCGCTGACCTCCCCGCCCGCGTACCCGGAAATCTTCCTGCCGTGGCTCGCGCTCGTCCCGCGGATCGGCTTCGCCCTCGAACACCTGCTGCGGGCGCGGGAGCTGTACGGGATCGACCGCGCGGAGATCGTCCGCAGGGCCGTGGAGGAGGTGGCGGCCGCCGGGAACCCGCCCGCCACCTGGGGTGACACACACCGCCTGTTCGCCTGGCGGGCGCTCACCGGCACGCCCGACGAGGGTCCGGCCCTGTCCGGCGATCACGACTGCGTGCTGTGCACCTCCGCCGTACCGGGCTGGACCGACATCAGCGCGCGCGGCCCGGCGGCCCGTTACGTGTGGGACCTCGCGCGGCGCGAGGACAGCCTCTGGGTGGTGCCCTTCGGCGCCTCCGGCATCCCCGGCTCGGCCCATCACCGTGACCAACTCCCCCTGTGGCTCACGGGTGACCTCGTGCCGGTCGTCACCGACTGGCGGCACCTGACGAAGGAGACCGATGTCTGACGCGTACGCCACCACCCGCGACCCCGTCCACGAGCAGCGAGTGGACGGCTTCGGCACCGTCCGCGTCCTGCCCCTGGACGCGGCCGCCGACGCCGACGTCGTCCACGCGTGGGTGAGTGAGGAGCGGGCGTCCTTCTGGGGCATGAACGGGCTGAGCAGGGATCAGGTCGTCGAGATCTACGCCCACATGGACAGCCTCGACACGCACCACGCCTTCCTGGTGCTGAAGGACGGCGAACCGGTCGCCCTCCTCCAGACCTACGAGCCGGCGGCCGACCGGGTCAGCGAGTGCTACGAGGTGCGCCCCGGTGACATCGGCGTCCACCTGCTGCTGGCGCCCGCGGGGCGCAACGGTACGAGCCCCGGCTGGTCGTCGGCGCTGCTCACCGCCGTCACCTCGTACGTGCTGCGGGGCCTGGACCGCACTCGCGTCGTCGTCGACCCCGACGTGCGCAACGAGAAGGCCGTCGCGCGCTTTCTGAAGCAGGGCTTCGAGGCGGGCCCGGTCGTCGTCCTGCCGGAAATAGACGTCCCGGACGTGTACCTGCCCGAGAAGCACGCCCAACTCGCGTTCCTGAACCGGGAGGTAGCCTTCCCGGGGTGACCCCAGACGACCTCGTCGCCCACTACGGTCTGGAGCCCATCCCCCGCGAGGGCGGGCTGTTCCGACGCACCTGGGCGGGACCGGAACTGCCGGACGGCCGGCCCGCGGGCTCGGCGATCGTCGCCCTGCTCACCGCGGACGACTTCTCCGCCCTGCACCGCCTGCCCACGGACGAGATCTGGCACTTCTATCTGGGCGACCCGCTGGAACTCCTGCTCCTCGCCCCCGACGGCACGACGACGGCCACCGTCCTCGGACCGGACGTACTCGCCGGCCAGCACCCGCAGCTCACCGTCCCCGGCGGCACCTGGATGGGCGGACGGGTGGCGGCGGGCGGCCGGTGGACCTTCTTCGGCTGCACCATGGCGCCCGGATTCACCTACGAGGACTACGAACACGGCGACGCGGCACAGCTGGCGGCGCGTTACCCGGCCCAGGCCGGCCGGATCGCGGCACTGTGCCGTCCATGAGACTCCTCGAAGGGCACGTGGCCCTGGTCACCGGCGCGGGCGGCGGCATCGGACGGGGCATCGCCCTGCGGTTCGCCGAGGAGGGCGCGGCGGTCGCCCTGCACTGCCGTACGGCGGTGGAGCCGGCGCGCGCGGCGGCGGCCCGCATCCGGGACGCGGGCGGGCGGGCCGTCGTCCTGCGGGCGGACCTCACCGACGAGGAGGAGTGCCGGGGCCTGGTGCGGGAGGCCGCCGAGTGGGGCGAGGGCCGGCTGACGGCGCTGGTCAACAACGCGGGCGTCCAGCCGACCCGGGCGCTGCCCGGGATGACGGCGGCACAGTGGCGGTCGGTGGTGGACACCAACCTGACGAGCGTCTTCGCGTGCACGCAGGCCGCCGTGGAGGTGATGCGCGGGACGGGGGCGCCGGATTCCGGTTCCGTGACCCACATCGCGTCCGTCGAGGCGAGCCACCCCGCCGCCGACCACGCCCACTACGCCGCCTCCAAGGCCGCCGTGGTCATGCACGCGCGAGCGGCGGCCCTGGAGTACGGCCCCCACGGCATCCGCGTCAACACGGTCTCACCCGGGCTGATCGACCGGGAGGGACTGGGCGAGGCCTGGCCGGAAGGCGTACGGCGATGGGAGCGGGCGGCGCCGCTGGGCCGGCTGGGGCGACCGGAGGACGTCGGCGACGCGTGCGTGTTCCTGGCGTCGCGGCTCGCGTCCTGGATCACCGGGCAGGACCTGGTGGTGGACGGCGGGGTGACGGCGCGGCCGACGTGGTGAGCGTTCCGGCCGCCGTGTCCGTACCTGTCCGGTAGGCGGCAAGGCCACAGACGGAGAAGAGACGTGGAGCGTGCGGGTGAGTTCAGGGCAGGCGCAGGCCGAGGAGGCCGGGGACTTCAAGGGCTGGTGCTGCTGGGCACTGTGCTGGTCCTGCTCCTCTTCGGCAGCGCGGGACCGGCGTCGGCCCACGCCGCTCTCCGCGACAGCGACCCCAAGGACGGAACCGTCCTCAAGTCCGCCCCCCGCCACCTGACCCTCTCCTTCACCGAGTCCGTGGGCCTCCTGGAGGACTCGTTCCGGGTCCTGGACCCGGACAACCACCGCCTGCGCACGGGCAAGGCCCAGCACGCACCGGAGGGCTCCGACACGGCCCGCGTCACCCTGCCCGCGAAGCTCGCCGAGGGCACGTACCTGGTGGCCTGGCGGGTGGTGTCGGCGGACAGCCACCCGGTGTCCGGGGCGTTCACCTTCTCGGTGGGCAAGCCCTCCGCGACCACGGCGGTGGTCGGCACGGACCCGGTCGAGAACCCGGTGACGGCAGGCCTGTACACCATCGCCCGCTACCTGGCGTACCTGGCCGCGGCGCTGCTGATCGGCACGGCCGTCTTCATGACGGCCTGCCGCCCCCCGGACCCCGCCTCCCTGCGAAGGCTCCTGCGCGCGGGCTGGTGGACCCTGCTGGCCTCCACCGTGGCGCTGCTCATGCTGCGCGCCCCGTACGAGTCGGGCACGGCCCCCTCCCTCGACCCCGCGGCCTTCACCCGCACCCTGACCACCCGCCCCGGCCTGGTCCTGCTGGCCCGTCTGGCCCTCCTCGTGCCGTTGGCCGTCTTCCTCGTACGACTGCTGCGGCGCGAGTCGCTGTCGCGCGCCTGGCTCGCCGCGGGCACCGCCCTCAGCGTCGGCCTGGCGCTGACCTGGGCCGCCGGCGAGCATGCGTCGGCCGGCATCCAGGTGCCGGTGGCGATGACGTCGTCCGTCCTGCACGTCCTCGCGATGGCGGTATGGCTGGGCGGCCTGACGGCACTGCTGACCTCGCTGTACCGCTCACAGGCGGCCGTTCCGGCGTCGGTGGTGACCTCCTTCTCCCGCCTCGCTTTCTGGTCGGTGACCGTCCTGGTCGTCACCGGCGTCTACCAGTCCTGGCGGGGCCTCGGCTCCGGGAACGCCCTCACCGACACCCCGTACGGCCGCCTCCTGGTCGTCAAGCTCGCCGCGGTCCTCGCGCTGCTGGCGGCGGCGAGCGTCTCACGGCGGTGGACGGCCCGGCTGACGCAGGTGGAGGCGGCCGTACCCGAACGGGTGCCGGAGCCGGTGGGCGGCCCGCCGGCACCGCGGGAGCCCGCCGCCGTCCCCCTCTCCCCCTCGACCACGCACCACTCGGGCCTGCGCCGCTCGGTGCTGGCCGAAGTCGCCGTGGGCGTGGCGGTACTGGTGATCACGACCATCCTCACCGGCACGCTGCCGGGCCGAGCGGCAGCGGAAGCCGCCGAAACGGCGTCCACCACCGGCCTGCCCACCGCCTCCGTCACCACCATCCCCTTCGACGTCGGCATCCCGGGCGGCCAGGGCAAGGTGCAGATCACTCTCGACCCCGGCCGCACCGGCGACAACCGCGTGGAAGCCGTCGTCTACGGCCCCGACGACGGCATCTCCACCGTTCCCGAGCTCCGCCTCTCCCTCACCCTCCCCAGCCAGGACATCGGCCCCATCGACGCCCGGCTCACCGACAAGGGCGGCTACTGGGCCACCAACGCCCTCAACCTCCCCATCGCCGGCGACTGGGAGATGAAGGTGACGGTCCGGGTCACGGAGATCGATCAGGTGAGCGAGTCGAAGACGGTGCGGATCGTGGGCTAGGCAGGGCCTGGCCGGCGAGCAGACGCTCCATCGTCTCGGCGGCACGGACGGCGGAGTCGGCGCAGCAGTTGTTGAAGAGGACGTGGAGCCGGCCGACCCGCCCGGCGAGAGCGCGTAAGCGGGGCACCCACTCCTCGAGTTCGGCGCGCGAGTAGTCGTACCGGAAGCGGTCCTCCTTGCTCCCGGTCCCCCAGGCGGCACTGCGCCCGTGGAACCGTACGACGGACAGGCGCGGCGAGGTCACGGGCGTGACGGGCGGTATGGAGGAGGGCAGCGTCCGCACCATGTCCACCCCGACGGCGGCGAAGCCGAGGCGGGTGAGCAGCGAGGTGGTCGCCCGCGCCCGTCCGTCCCGTCCCTCCGGTCCTTCCGGCTCGCTCCTCCACCACGCGGGATGCCGGAACTCCACGGCGACCGGCCACCCGGCCGTCCGCACCGCGCACTCCTCCAGAAACGCCTCGGCCCGTGCCCCCGGCCGGAACCACGGCGGGAACTGGAACAGCACACCCCCGAGCCGCCCGGCCTCCCGCAGCGGCCCGATCCCGGCGGCGAACCGCGCCCACACCTCGTCGAGCACGACAGGGTCCCCGGCGTCGGCGGGTAACCCGTCGGGCAGGGACCGCTCCCTGGTCGGGTGCCCGGTGAGCAGCGAGAACGCCTTCACGTCGAACACGAACCCTTCCGGGGTCCGCTCCACCCACAACCGGCTGTTCCGCTCCGCGGGCAGCGCGTAGTAACCGGAGTCCACCTCGACCACCGGAAACCGCCCCGCGTAGTACCGCAGCCGCCCTTCGACGTCCCGCTGCCCGGCGGGATACCACCCGCTGGCGACCAGGGCCCGATCGGTCCAGGAACACGTGCCGACGAGGATGTCACCCATGGGGGAGCGGTTACCCGGCTGCCGGGCAGGAACGCGACGCCTCAGGAGTCCGTGCATCCGCGTCGGGCGCCGGAGTGCAGGACACTGTGATCTGACCGCACCTTGCCGCTCGCCGGCACTGTGTCGGCAGGTACTGACTCGGGAAGGAACCCGGCATGATCATCTTCGGCACCAAGGGCTACCTGTACCAGCTCGCGATACTGACCCTGGTGTGCGGCCAGTGCGGCAACCCCGCCGCGCACACACTCAGGAAGCGCGTCACGAAGTTCACGCTGTTCTTCGTGCCGCTGTTCCCGTTCTCGACGAAGTACACGACGCAGTGCACCTTCTGCGGCGCGGAACAGAAGCTGACCAAGGAACAGGCGGACCAGCTGCAGGCGCAGGGCGCGGGCGGCCAGGGCGGTCAGCAGTACGGGCAGACGCAGCAGCAGCCGTACCAGTCCTGAGCGCGGACCGGGCGGGCCCGCCCGGTCTCACCGATCCCGCGTGGCCTGCCCCGGGCCCGCGTGGCCGGCCGCCGGTTCAGCGGTCCAGCTGACGTGCGGAGGCGTGATCCGTGCGCACAGGGGCCCGCCCTGCGCGTCGGTCAGGCCGAGGCGTGCGACCAGCAGGCCGTCGGGTGCGGCGGCGGCGAGTACGTCCGCCGGGACGGCGTCGAGCATGAGCTTGGCACGCCGGAACATCGTGAAGAGCCCCGCCTCGTCGACGGTCCCCCACGACAGATAGATGAACCGGTGCCCCAGACGGTTCTGCACATAGGGCCCCCGCACCTCGACACCGCTCGGCGAGACGATCGCCGCGCACTCCAGCGTCCAGGTCGCCGACGCGGCGTCCCCCCGCTGCGGATCGAGCAGTTCTCCCGGCCGGTCGCGGCGTTGCACGGCGACGTGGACGTTGCCACAGGCGGGGGCGCTGCCGTCGGCGGGCGCAGGGCGGGTGAGACCGGGCAGGTCGAAGGCATCGATACGGATACGCATGCGGCCATCATCCGCTGCCCGGCTGCCCGGCTGCCCGGCCGACCGGCCGACCGGGACGGAGACCGATACCGATGCCGGTACCGACCAGAACCGCGACCTATTCCTCTTCCTCCCCGGGCATGATGCTGTGGATGCGCGAGAGGGTGAAGACCCGCTCGGCGTCCCGCAGGTGGCACCAGGCTTCGAGGTAGGGCGGGTCGAGCGAGAGGTGGCTGAGGGTACGCACGGTCCGGTTGCCCGAGGTGGCGACGTATTCGACGGTGACGGCCCGACCGGTGTCGATGGCATGGGCGAGCTGACGGACATCGGTGTACGGCAGGAGTTTCGCCCACCCCGAGACGATCTCCTCGGTGTCCGTGCCGAAGGGCCTCCCTCCGTCGAACGGTGCCGGGTCCGGAACCTCCGACGGGGCGGCCAGCAGCCGGGCCGCCAAGGCGCTCGCGTCGACGGCGGCCGGCGCCTTCGCCGTGACGGTGGTCGCGTTCCGGAAGCCGCTCCTTCCACCGGAGCGGCGCGGGGCCGGAACGGGTACGGCGGCCCGCCGAGCCCGGGTGGTGTCGATGCGTACCGTGCCCTCGGCCGTCTCGGCGACCGGGGCGTATCCCTCGGCTCGGAGCGCGGCGAGGGTCACGTCGATCGGGCTGCGGCTGACCAGCACCGTCGGCGCCAACCGGCGTAGTCCCAGTTCGGCGAGCCTCCGGTGGGCGGCGATCTCCGCCAGGAGCGCGGGCTCGTCACCGTGGAGGACGCAGGCGGCGGGGGCGATGCGCACCCGGCCGTGGCCGCGCGCGGTGTCGGAGATCAGATACGACAGCGGCTGCGGCAGGGGGCCGACGGCGACAGCGGCCAGCTCGGCGGTGATGTCGGCGGGGGCACGGCCCGCGTCCAGGGCCCGGCGGACACTGCTCCCGCTGAACCGCCACACCGACGCCGTGCCGCTGGTCTCCCGGTCCGCCACGGAGTCCAGGAACGCGGCAAGTCGCGCGGACGGCGTGCCCGTGACGACAGCGGAGAGGTCTGCTCCGATCCGGGCCGTCGAGCTGGCCGGGGGCAGCAGCCGTCGGCAGGTGGCGCCCAGTTCTTGCACGGTGCCGGCCCACAGGTGGGCGCCGAGGGCGGACAGGGCACCACGAGCGAGTACGCCGAGCAGTTCGGCCTCACGGATCACGGCGGCGAACGGCGTCCGGTCCTGGGGCGACGAGTCGGCGAGCGGACGGTGCCAGGCGATCAGCGGCCCCAGATCCGACACGGCCTTCACGCCCTGCCCTGCCGGGAGCTGGGCGGCGGCGGCCAACAGCCCGTCACGAGCCTGCAGACAGCCGTCGCAGGGCGGTGCGCCGGCGAGCGCGGGAAGCGCCTTGTCGTCCTCGTCGCGAGACCGGCTGGGGGTGAGCGTCAGGTTCCGCCAGGCCTGAAGGAGTACGGCGAACTGTTCCGACGGTTCCTGTTCCGCCCAGACGTCATACGCGTCGGTGGATGCCATGTGATCGCCGTCCCGGCCCAGCAGCCCGGCAGCGAAGGCGGCCTCGAGGGTGATGCGTACGACGGCGTCGTCGGCCTGGGCGGCCTTGCCGATCCGGGCCAGTTCCCGTGCGCCGATCCCACCGGACTTCAGCCGGGCCGGCGCGGCCGCCGAGCAGACCGACAGCACCGAGACGGCCTGAGCGGCGAACACCGTGGCCGCGGCCGACGCTTCGCGGTCCACCTCCGCCGAAGTGACGGACACCAGCCGTGCGAAAGGCGGGACGGGCTCGAACGGGGCATGCCAGGAGGGTCCGCGCAGCGCGAGCGCCACCTCGACAGGCATACGGGCCGGGCCGTAGTGGTGACGCTCCCGGACCAGGAGCCCCCGGTCCAGCGCCCATCGCGCGCCCGGTTCGAGGCCGGCGCCGGCTGCCCCGAACGCGATGAACTCGGGTTGCCTCGCTGCGGCCTCCGCTCGGAGTTCGAGCAACTTCCGGGCGGCAGCAGGGGCCTTCGCGACCAGCGCGGCGATCTGCCACGGGTCACTGTGGTGTTCGACCAGGACGGCCATCCGCTGCGCCCTGGTGCCGGGCGGCTTGACTCCCAGTGCCACCAGCATGCCGCGCAGTTCGTCGGAGGTCGTACCCGCCAGCAGTTCCTCCAGCGGGGCATCCAGCCCCAGAGGCGCGTCCCAGGCCTGCTGCAGCGGTGCGGGCATGCGGAGCATCCCCGAGCCGTCCGGCCAGACCAGAGCACGATCGGCAAGTACTCCCAGCACGACGTCCAGCTCGCGAGCGGCTTCCTCGTCCGCCGCTCCCAGCAACTCCGCCAGGGCCTCACGCGACGCGGCTCCCCCCAGCGCCGCCAGCGCCTCGGCCGCCTGCAGGTACGGCAACGCGAGCCCCGGCAGGGCCAGCGCCACGGACCCCGGCCGCTGAAGCCGGTCCGCCAGTTCTCCCAGCGAGCGTGGCTCCGGCAGGGCCACGGCGTCCTTCCGTGTCACGAACACGCGAGCCAGGCGATCGCAGTCCAGGCTGCCCAGCCACGTGGTCAGAGTTGATCGGGACGTCATATGGGGTGCACCTCGTCAGAACGGAGAACGAGCGCCGCAGCGTGACCGGAGCCGGTCCGGCGCCGGTTTCAAGGATGGCGCATCCCTGCGAGCCGCAGGACCGCACGGCGAGAGAGCACGATTCGCTCCCCCGTATGCGCGAATCAGAACATTTTGATCCATGAGTTGATCACAGGGCAGATGAGACCTGACTGATCACAGATCGTCGGTGTCATCCGCTGTGTCGAGGTTGATCCCAGGTTCCTCGGGGCTCGACTCGTCGTCCAGGATCGGCTTGCCCATCGCGACCGCGATGCTGCGGAGCAACGCCGCTCTGCGAGCGGTGAAGAACCCGTCGAAGTCGTCGGTGGCCATGAGTTCCGGTTGGGCCAGGTGCGAGCGGACGCGTTCGGCGACGCCCTCGTGAGGGGTCTGCGCGGTCTTGACCAGACGGCCCAGGTAGTCGGAGGGAGCCGCCCCTCCGATGATTCGGTTGGTGCGGGCGGTCAACGGGGTTTTGTTGATGATCGAGTTGTAGTCGGCGGGGGCGTATCCGGCCTTCTCACACCACGTCTTCGGGAAGATGTGGTGGATGTCGATGGACTCGTCGAAGTACCCGGTGACCTCGGCCTTCTCCCCGGTGCGCCAGTCCAGGGCTCCCGCCTTGAGCAGGAGCGCGTAAATCCCCTTGTAGGCGGCGCTGTTGCGCGTACGAAGGGTCAGCAGGCGTCCGGGGGCGAACTGCGCCGCGGTGACGGTCCGGGGCTCTGCCGCGTCCTCCCGGATCCAGTCGACGACGTCCGGCAGATCCTGGCTGAAGCGGGTCTCGGTCGAGCCGCCGTAAAGCTCCCCGAACACACCGCACCAGTACCAGCGAGCGAGCTTGTGCTGGGCGCCGGCACTCTGTGCGGCGTCCCCCGCCAGGGCCAGGATCGCGGCAAGCGGAATCAACTGTGTGCCGTACGGCAGGAACTTCGTGTCGAAGAGAAACTGCTGGTGCAGGAACTTCGCCGCCGCCTTGAACCCGGTGATGACGGACGGTGCGAAGCGTACGTAGTCCTCCAGGGAGAGGGCGAGCATGTCCTTGCGCTTGCAGCCGATGCGCGGCAGCCGCTCCTCTTCCGTCCCGCGTTCCGCCTCGCGCCCGCGCCGCTCGGCCGTCGCCAACAGGGTGACCGCCTGGAGAAAGTCCGTGTTGGAGACCTCGCGAAGGATGCGGTACTCGGGCGCCTTCCATGCAGCCCAGCACACTTGCTCCCAGTGATTGCGCAGATCGAACTCATCCGCCGCGTAGGTGGCGGTCAACAGCTCGAACACGGTCAGGGTGACACCGCCGGTGTTGACCTTCTCGAACACCTGGCACACGGCCTGGCGTGGGGTCGCCTGCCCGAGCTCGATGACCGGCACGTGATAGCGGTCGAAGGGGCGGACGAACGCCTCGTTGAAGTCGCGCCACAGTGTGCGCTTGTCCTTGTCGCCGTCCCAGTGGTCGGTGAACTCATAACCCCAGTCGCCGCCGTCGAAGACCGCGTGGAGCGGGAAGAGATGCGCCTCGTATTCGCGCTCCGGAGTCGAGTAGTCCTCGACGACCTGACCCCGGAAGTTGAGCACTTTGCGCGTTTCGGGCAGAAACCGGATGGCGTCCTCGCGGTCGCCGTTCTCGTCGAGAGCCTGGACCATGTCGACGTAGAACCAGCCCGACACCTGATGCTTGCGCAGGTCCTGGGTGACCACCGGGCCCGTCAACTTCAGGGCCTGGAACAGCGACGTCAGCCGCTGCTGCCCATCGAGTACGAGCGTGTCGGGCTCGGGCTCGCCTGCCGGGGTGGCACCTTCGATCGGCCGGTACTTGAACCGGACGTCGCCACCCGCCTTGAGCAGCATGATGGTGCCGACCGGGTAACTCAGCGAGATCGACGCGAGAAGACTCGCGATGTTCGGGTAGGGCCACACCCAGCCCCGCTGGAACTCCGGCAGCTGCGCCTTGCCGACTTCCACCTGCCTTAGCAGATCACGCAGCGGTCGCTTGTCGATGCTGAACGCTTCGTCGGGCACATCCGCTCCTTGAGGCTGCCGGCCACCAGAGGTGGGCACCGGAGGTCGACTTGTCTCGTGTCACCAAAAAACTACTAGGTGTCATGACATCGGGTGCCAGAAATGCAAAACAGCTCAAATATTCATCAGGCGCAGGTCAGCGGGCTACCTTCCCGCGGCTTCGCCGACCGTCCCCGCTCCCGCCGCGAGCGACGAGAGCGGGGACGGCACCCGCGATCCCCTGCTGACTGAGACAACGTCGAAGGGCCCCACCGCAAGCGGTGGGGCCCTTCGAGTCGTGCCCGGTGAGGCACTGGCGGAGGATACGAGATTCGAACTCGTGAGGGGTTGCCCCCAACACGCTTTCCAAATGTTCGTCCGGGGGTTCTGGCGCGTACGGCAACGTCCTGACCTGCGGTGCAGCTGGTCCGGGCGGGGTTTCTGAACGGTGCTGTACGCCGGTGAATGCAACCAGAACTGCAACCACGGAAATGGGAGCAGCGTGAGTGTGTCCAGCTTCTGCTCGTGGTTCCTGGTCAGCGGGGAATCGCCTCCTTACTCCCCGTTCTGCGACCAGGCCGCGGTGAGCGCGGTGACCGGGTCGCAGTCGGCTGGTGCCGCGGGCCACCATTCGCCGTCTTCGTCCCGGAGGTAGGCGTACCAGCGGGCGTCGGGGCCCAGACGCAGCTGGATGCCGTGGTGGGTGAGGGTGAGGCGGTTGCGCCAGGTTCTGAGGGGTGTGGGGGAGTCGGTCATCTCGGCGAGGGCCGCGTCCAGGGCGGTGCGGGCGGCCTTCATCACCGTCGGGTCGGGGGCGTAGGGATGTTCGGCGACGGTGATGCCCGTAGGGCCGCCGTGGCGCCAGGCGCGGGTGAGGCGTGCGAAGGCAGTGGGTTTGGCGCCGGTGTTCTGGATCAGGTGGTGGAACCACTCGGGTCCGGGGTTGCTTGCGGCGATGCGGACGGCGTCCTGGTGCTGGGTCAGGTGCAGGTCGGCGGTGTCGCCCGCGAGGAGCCGGGCGGCGCGCGCGGTGGCGTCGGCCATGAGGCGTTCCAGGTCCGCGGCGGCCAGACCGGTGCCGGATGGCGGGGCGACGGGCAGTGCTGTGGTGTGGGCGGCGGGTTCCGGGAGTTCGGGCAGTTCGGGGGGCTCTTCGACCCAGCGGGCGTACGCGGCGGCGGCCGGGATGCCGGCCGGTGCCGGTGGGGCGGCGGTCTCCTGTGCTGCCGTACGGAGTGCGCGCAGCTGGGCGAAGACCTCCTCGCGACCGCGGCCGCGCAGCGCGAAGAGCACGAATGGGTCGGCGTCGATGGTGGCGGCGATGGCGTAGCAGAGCGCGGCGGCGTGTTTGCAGGGGTAGCCCCAGTCGGGGCAGGAGCATTCGGGATCGAGTTCGGTGGGCTGCGGGAGCAGGGGGACGCCTGCTTGGTGGGCGTCGTCGACGAGTTCGGCGGGCATCTCGCCGTCGAGGAGGGCGGCGAGATGCCCGGCTCGGGCGGCGATGGTGTCGAGGAGAGTGCCCCATTGGGCGTCGGTGAGGACGGGCAGGTGGACGGCGGAGCGGTAGGGGCGGGGCCTGCTGCCCTGGACGGCGGCTTTGACCTGGCCGGGGGCGATGGTGACGGCGCCGACCATGCCCTGGCGGGCGTAGGTGCGTCCGCGGGACAGGCGCCCCGAGTCCAGGGTGGAGTCCTCCAGGGCCGTCACCCATGCCTGGCCCCACCAGGTAGCGGCGAATGCACGCCTGCCGCGGGCGGGCGCACGGCGCTGGCCGGGAAACGAAGGGCTCATGTCTGCCTCCCCAGGGCGACGAGTTCGGCGAGGTCGGCATCGGACAGTTCGGTCAGGGCGGCCTCACCGGAGCCGACGACGGCGTCGGCGAGCGCGCGCTTGGACTCGAGAAGCTTCGCCACCTTGTCCTCCACGGTGCCCTCCGCGAGGAGTTTGTGGACCTGTACGGGCTTGTCCTGGCCGATGCGGTAGGCGCGGTCGGTGGCCTGGTCCTCGACGGCCGGGTTCCACCAGCGGTCGTAGTGCACGACGTGGGTGGCGCGGGTGAGGTTGAGGCCGGTGCCCGCGGCCTTGAGGGAGAGCAGGAACACAGGCACCTCGCCGCGCTGGAAGCGGTCCACCATCTCCTCGCGCGCGGTGACGGGGGTACCGCCGTGCAGGAAGAGGGTGGGGACTCCTCGCTCTGCGAGATGCTTCTCCAGCAGGGTCGCCATCTGCTTGTACTGGGTGAAGACCAGCACCGACTCGCCCTCGGCGGTGATGGTGTCGATCAGTTCGTCGAGCAGGTCGAGCTTGCCGGACCGGCCGCGCAGCGGTGTCGACTGGCGCAGGTACTGGGCGGGGTGGTTGCAGATCTGCTTCAGCGCGGTGAGGAGCTTCAGAACCAGACCGCGGCGGGCGATGCCCTCGGCTTCGGCGATCTTCGTCATGGTTTCGCGGACCACTGCCTCGTACAGGCTCGCCTGCTCGGCGGTCAGAGGCACGACGCGGTCGGTTTCGGTCTTGGCGGGCAGTTCGGGTGCGATGCCCGGGTCGGACTTCCTGCGGCGCAGCAGGAACGGACGGACAAGACGGGACAGCCGGTCGGCAGCCTGTGGGTCCTCGCCCGACTCGATCGCTCGGGCGTGCCGGTCGCGGAAGGCCGTGAGCGGGCCGAGGAGTCCGGGGGTGGTCCAGTCGAGGAGCGCCCACAGTTCGGAGAGGTTGTTCTCCACGGGGGTGCCGGTGAGGGCGACGCGGGCGCGGGCGGGCAGGGCGCGCAGCTCACGGGCGGTGACGGCGTAGGGGTTCTTGACGTGCTGTGCCTCGTCGGCGGCGATCAGCGACCATGCGTGCTCGGTGAGGGTCTCCCGGTCGCGGCGCAGGACGCCGTAGGTGACCAGGACGATCTCGTCATCGGCGAGGTCCTTCAGGTGGCGGTCGCCGCCGTGGTAGCGGCGCACGGGGATGGAAGGCGCGAACCTGGCGGCCTCGCGCTGCCAGTTGCCGAGCAGAGAGGTGGGGCAGACGACGAGCGTGGGGCCGGCGGTGGTGGGGTCGCTCTGGCGGTGCAGGTGCAGAGCGAGCAGGGTGATGGTCTTGCCCAGGCCCATGTCGTCGGCGAGACAGCCGCCGAGGCCGAGTGCGCACATCTCGGCCAGCCAGGCCAGGCCCCGCTTCTGGTACTCGCGCAACGTGGCCTTGAGGGCGGCGGGCTGGGGCACGGGGGTGCGGGACTCGGGGTCGCGGATACGAGCGACCAAGTCGCCGAGCGCACCGACCGCCGCACAGGGGACCCGGTCACCGTCCCGTTCGGCCTCACCGGTCAGCGCGGCGCTCAACGCCTCCATGGGGGTGAGCGGTTCCATCCGGCGGCGCCTGGCGCGTGCCACCAGCTTCGGGTCGGCGACCACCCACTGGTCGCGAAGCCGGACGAGGGGACGGCGTGACTCTGCGAGAGCATCCATCTCGGCCTCGGTGAGCGGCTCGCCGCCAAGGGAGACCTGCCAGCGGAAGTCGAGGAGGGCCCCGGTGTCCAGCAGGCCGCCCGCGGTGGAACCGGGGGCGGTGCGCTGCCCGATCTCCACGGTCGCGGTGAGCGCCTTGACCAGTTCGCGCGGCCAGTGCACGTCGACACCGGCCGCACGCAGCGCGTCCGTGGCGTCTCCAAGGAGATCGAAGGCTTCGTCGTCGGTCAACCGGAGCTGATCAGGAGCGGCATCGTTGAGCAGCCTCTGCAGCGGGGGCCAGGCGCGGGCGCCGCGGCGCAGGGCGAGAAGGGTCTCGGTCTCGGCGCGTGGGCCGAGCAGCCGCTCCACTTCGGCCGGCTCGCTCCAGAGTCGTGCGGCCTCGATGACGAGCGCCGGGTCCGCCGCGGTGTGCAGTTGCAGGACGGCCCGGAACTGCCGTCGGCGTCCTTCGGGTACGTCGACGCGCAGGGAGACACTGACCTCGGCGGTGAGCGCCGCCTGGGTCTCCTCGGCCCATTCACGCAAGGCGGGCACGGCGCGGGCCTCGCGCCAGGCGTACGGCAGCGCTCCCATGGCGAGCGGCGCGGCCGGCGTGCGGACCAGATCATCGGCGACCGCGTCGCAGAACTGGCGTACCAGCGCAGCCGGTTCGGCGATCCGAACCGGAGGAGGGCCAGGCTCGGGCAGGCAGTGGGCGTGTGGCGGGAAGGCGGCGGCCAGGGCGTCCAGCGTCTGGCGCTGGGCGGCGGTGTACGGACCCACCTGCCAGCTGTCGTAACCGGCGGGGGCGAGGGCCGGGTGGATGCGGCCGTCGGCGAGCAGCCGCAGCGCGAAGCGAGTGGCGGCCTGCCAGGCGGCGCCGGCGGGATGCGTCGGCTCCGCAGTAGCCAAGGCGGCGACAGCGACGGCGACAGGCAGCGCGTAGCCCTCAACGCTGCGCCGCCTGACCGAGCGGCCGTGCGGCAGGACCAGCTCCACCACCGCAGTCTCCAGGCCGGTGGGCGCCACACTGTCTCCGGCCGCCGCCCCGGTCGGCTTCCACAGCAGCAGCCGCCCAAGGCGAGCGGGCTCACCGGGCAGGAACACCGCCGCCCAGCCGACGCCGAGCAGCTCCCTCACGAAGGCGGACGTTTCCTGCCGGGCCAGCGGCGGTGCGCTCCTCGCGCCCGTATTCGGCTCTCGTACGACGACTCGTGCCACTCTCTTCCGCCCTGTCGCTTGCCGGGCCCCCTGGGCCGCTCACTGTCGAACCTCACCAGGCAATGTCACACGCTGGCAACCACGGGCCTTGGCTTGACTGCTGGCGACGGCGCCACGACGGATATGCCGCTGCTGAACACACTGGTCCTCAACCGTACGGTGCGGCGCTGAGGCCATGAGCAGCTGGGACCCAGCCGCGCTGAGAGGCGTTGATCGAAGAGGCCACGGTCGACGCCTATGGCGAAGATGAGCCCAGCTCACCGGCTTCTGGACCTGCCGCTGCCGGAACCCGCCCCCGAGGGCGGGAACAGGCAGCACGTAGCGCGCATACCGCAGTATGCTTGCGGCTATGGCAGACACCACACGCATCACGGTGACGCTCCCCACCGAGCAGGTGGCGGAGCTGAAGAAGATCACGGACAACATCTCCGGCTACGTGGCCGAAGCGGTCGCCAGGCAGATCCGGCACCAGCTCCTCGGGGCCGACCTGCGCAGCCACACAGACGAGCACGGGGCCTTCAGTGAGGAAGAGCTGGCCGAGGCGCGGGCGCGGATCTTCGGTACGACGTCGGCCGCCGGCGGCGCGAGCGCCGCGTGAGCGGGCACATCGAGACCGTCGTCCTGGACAGCGAGGGACTGTCAGCCTGGGTGGCGCAGGGCCGGAAGGTTCTGGCGATGTTCCAGGTGTTCCACGACATTGGAGCGGACCTTGTCGTCAGCGCCAACACCATCGTGGAGGTGAGCCACGCAAGGGTGAACCTGCCCCGACTGCAATGGGCGCTCTCCCGGGTCAAGGTGGAGCCGATCACGGAGGCAGCGGCCAAGGCGGCGGCCCAACTGCTCAAGGGCGCCGGTCTGCACGGACACAAGTACGCGATCGACGCCACCGTCGCGGAAGCGGCCTTGCGTCAGCCTGGTCCGGTCGCCATCCTCACGTCGGATGTCGATGACATGACCCGGCTGTGCGGCGGCAAGGTCCGGATGATCGGGCTATGACCGCGACATCGTCCCGGGACCATGGACAGATCCGCGTGGATCCCCCGAGACCAGAGTCGCCGCAGGCCAACCCATGACGGGCGAATAAGGCATCGACGGATGCGGGGGCATGGCTGCGTTCGGTGTCAAAGCTCCTCAGGGCGCAACGCCAGCTGGCGGCCGGTAGCCGTCGTGACGTATCCCGTCAGATGGTGTGGCTCCCCACAGTCTGCGCCGGTCGCCCCATAGGACGTGAGCGTGCGCCTCTCCCGCTTGAGGAAATGACCTAAATGTCGCCTATAAATGCAACCGAAACTGCAACCAAGACGTGCCAACGAGCCGGACCGCATTGAGCGGTCCGGCTCGTCGTTTCGCCTGTTCAGGCGGCTGCGGAGGATACGAGATTCGAACTCGTGAGGGGTTGCCCCCAACACGCTTTCCAAATGTTCGTCTGGGGGTTCGGGCGCAGCCAGGGGCGTCCTGACCTGGGGCGGAGCGGGTGATGTCAGAGACTATGGACGCAGTTGGACGGGGGTGAATGAGACCCAAATTGAGACCATGCTGCCTGCCCCAGCTGGCGGTGATCACTCTGAGACGGTCGGAACTGGTCAGGTGAGTGAGAAATCCCCATCCGGGAGCGCTTGCCGCGCGATGGCGGCGATGTGTCCGACGTGCTCGCGCAGCCGGGCAAGCTCTATGGTCTGCTGTCGCGCTGCCACGACCTCGGACAGAGCGGCGATGACGGTTTCCTGGTGGTCACTGGTGCCCAGCACTTGGGCGGCACGGCGAAGCGCTACCGCATCCACGCTGACGGAGCAGGTCGGCTCAGGGGTGGACGGGGTGGTCGGCTCAGGGGTGGACTTGGACCTGCGGCGGGGTGCGGATGGTGCCGGATCAGGCATGGGTGCGGCTGTCCGCGGGGGGTCCGGCGCAACGATGTCGGGATTGCCGAGCACCTTGACTACCGGCTTTCGATAGCAGACGTTCCTGCCCGTCTTGGTCGTGAGGGCAACCAGTTCTGTGGTGAGGTCGCAGGCTGCTGGCCCGCCGCCACGTTCCAGCGCCTCCATCAGATCGGACAGCTGCGCGGCCAGTTGCCATGAGCTCGTCATGAAGTGGAATTCGCCGAGCATGGGTGCTGCTGCGATCCGGAAGGCGAGGTCGATGGCGGGCACTGGGCCGCGGCCCTCTCTGGCCGCCAGCTTCTTGTCCTCAAGCCGTGGATGGCAGCCGCAGGGTTGACCCTTTTTCCCTTGCGGTGACAGGAACACCGAGCCGTCGCAGTCGTGGGTGATCCCTTTGCTGCTCCAGAGGACCATACGAGCCGTGACCGCATCAGGCCCATCCATGAGTACGCGTACGCTCTCACGGTTCGTAAGGACTTCGTGGGCGAGGCCCCCACCCCCCTCGTTTTGCTGAGCTTGGCCTCCGAGGAGGCTGGCCACGCGGGCGGCCACGTGAGCGTCGTCAGTGGTGATACGCCACGCATCCAGCACCTGGGGTCGTCCCTCGGATAAACGTCCCTGGTGGAAGCGTCCGACTCGGGCAGTTGTGCTCTGCGTCATCTGGGAGCCTTCGTGGAGCGGGTAAAAGACGAGGCTTTGCCTTTGCGCGCCGAAGAAGTGGCATGCGGCGTGCCACGACGCCGACCGGCAACGGGGCGGCGCTCAATCGTTCACCTCTCTGCCGGCGCTCACCCTCTCGCGTTACTTCGACCGAGTGAAGCTCGACCGTATTGCTGCGGCCGTGCGGAGGGAGTGGAGACGATCGAACGTGATCCTCGGGAGTCGACTCCGTAGGCACGGTGGTGTGCGCCAAACATCCGCGGGTGGCCTCGCTCGTTAGATCCCTGTCAGTTACTGTTCCACCGCGGTCCGCGTGCCTTCGGAACGGGCACACTGGAGTGGGGCCTGGGGAGAGGAGGTGGATCATGACGGATATCGACGCGCTGATCAATGCCTTCCTCGACGAGGACACCCGCTTCACGGTGCCGCTGTATACCCAGGAAGCAGCGGCGCGGTACCTGCATACGCCCGCATCCACACTCCGATCGTGGGCGCGCGGCTATCACAATCACTTCCCAGACCGCCCGGACGTCGTTGGGGACCCACTGATCACCTCTCTGGGTGATCCGCGACGCGGCGCCTCCATCCCCTTCATCGGGCTTGCCGAGGGCATGTTCCTGTCGGCGCTGAGGGCAGCAAACGTCCCCATGCAGAAGATCCGCCCTGCCCTGGAGTTGGTCCGCGACCAGCTCGGAGTGGAGCACGCGCTGGCGTCCAAGCGCCTGTACACCGATGGCGCGGAGTTGCTCTATGAGGTAAGCGACCACCTGGACGGCGACGAACGCATCGAGCCTCGCAAAGTCATCGTGCTGCGCAACGGGCAGTACGTCTTCCGCGAGGTCGTCGAGCGCTACATGAAGCAGATCAGCTACGACTCCGACGGCGTGGCTGGCTATGCCAACCGCGTGCTGCTTCCAGGCTGGGAAATTGCTGAGGTTGCGGTCAAACCGGCGGTCAACTTCGGCCAGCCCTACTTCGTCCACAACGGCACCCCACTGTCACTGATCGAGGACGCGCTCAGGGAAGGCGTTCCTTGTGACGAGGTGGCCGCCGCACACGGACTGCCCGACGACCAGGTCGCTGAGGTCGACTACTACCTCCACATCGCCGCATGAGTGGCCCGCCGACGCTGAGGCTCTTCCTGGACCGCAGCACCAACGGCGACGACTTCGTCAAGGGCATGAAGGGCCTGTGTCCCGACACCGTATCCATCGGCGAGAAGTACGGCGTCAAAGCCGCCGAGGATGTTCAGGACACCGTGTGGCTGGCGGAGGCCGCGAGGGAGGAGAGGATCTGCGTCGGAGCCGACAAGAAGATCCTCTCCGGATCCCGTCCGTTGGAGATCGCTGCGGTTCTGAAGCACCGAGTCCGCTACCTGGTCTACGCCAACAACAACCTACGGACTGCCGACCAGATCAGGCTCTTCAGCACCCTCCTGCCCGACATTCGAGAGCTGTCAGGAACTCCTGGTCCCTGGGCCTACACCATGGCCCAGCACGGGCTGGTTCTCGTACCACGCGAGGAACTAGAGCAGCGTCTAATCCGTGCTGCTCAGCGTATGGGCATGCACCCTGGTTGACACCTCGTCTCAACGAAGGGCGACGAAGGTCTTGGTGGAGGGTCTAGACGAGGCTCTCTTGGAGGTCCTGCCCGGGCGTGGTCGAGCTGAGGGCTTCGCGATCGTCGCTGGCACGGCAACGTATCTGGCAGGGCACTCCGTCTGTGTGACCGGTGTTGCCCGACCGCCGCAGGGTGCCCGTCCGTTGCGCACGACGACCGCCGTGGAACTGGCCCGGCCGACCCTATTTGAACTGGGGGCCGGCCGGCGGGTTTCGGGCTCAGACGTCGGCCGGATCGGGCGCGTCGTCCCACCAGTTCGGCTCTTCGTCCTGAAGTTGGTCCGTGATCTCAGCGGGATGGACGCAGCGACGCATGGCCGTTGCCCCGGTCTCGGGATGAACGGTTTCCTGCAGACCATGGTGGTCGCAGTGGGGGCACGCCTCGATGACTTCGCGGTTGTACACCCAACGAATATCTGCGGACAGCCGCCGGAAGCTGCTGAGAGCGAGGGGCGCCTCGTGCCAGCGGGGGACCTCGTACTCAGGAATGGCGTGGTGGAGTTCGATGGCTTTGTCGATCTTCCCGTTCAGGGAAGTCACCGAGGCAGAAGCGGCTTCCGGCGGTCCCATCCGCTGATTGCGCTCCTTCCAGGCCGCGGCGGAGTCGGCGGCCCGCCACGCGAAGCAGATCATCTGTCCAGAGGTATATCCATGCCCGAAACCCTTGCGGATGACGTCCGTGAGTTCTTCCCGCCGTGCCTCCGGGACTTCGGGGTAGTCGTACTTCTTGGTGAGTAGGCCGTTGAGATACGAGGCGACGTTGGAGATTTCCATCTCGTCCGTCAACGAGGTGAAGGCTTCGCGCGCTGCGGCTCCCTGTGGGCCAGGCTGAGTCTTGAACCTGTTCGTGATCTCCTTGACGCGCTCCTGAGCGGCTGATCGGTCGCCGATGAGCCTCCACACGACGTCATTGGCGCCGAACGTGATGTCGTCACCGTCCTTGGAGAGGCCGAATGCTCGGGACGGCGTTTCCCGGGAGATAGCGAGCAGGTTTGAGTAGTAGAGCGCCAGCAGGAGTTCCCTGTCCTGAGCGGTGTCGCCGGTCCAACCCATCGGGCCGATACCCGTGATGCTCGGGAACTGCTTGCCGGGGTTTCGGGTGGCGTAGCTGACCAACGCCACATAGAGGGCCATGGCTCGAGGGTTGTCATCTGGGAGGCGGCTGATGGCCTCGGTCTTCGCCTCCTCGTCCTCGATTGCCTCGCCAACCAGGCGTTCGAATTCTTCGGCCTTCTGCTTCTCGCGCGCCTGCTCGGCACGCTTCTGCTCAGCGGCGAGCTGCTGCCGTTCGGCCTTCTCACGCTTCTGGATCGCCGAGCAGTCGCCGCAGAGGTAGGTGGGGGCTTCGACATCGAGGTACTTGCCGCCAACCTTGTTGGCCCAGGACCGGTTGGCGACGTTGATCGGTTCGGAGCAGTTCGCGCACAGGGAGCTCAGCAGGATGGCGTGAGAGTGCGCCGTTGCTACCGCTCCGATGTTGCTGGCCACTCCGATGCTGCTGACGGTTCGGGCCCATGTGCCGTCGTCCTTGATCTCCCAGTAGAGGGCACTGATCCGCTGGGCATCTTCGGGAGCATCCCGATTGATCACGACGCGGATGCGGGGGGCACCTTCTGGGTATTCCTGAATGATTGGCTGCGGAGCAGCCGGCTGCTGTTGCGGTTGGTGCTTCTTGGCTCGTTCCCGCTTGCGACGGCGTTCGCGCTTACCCACACGTTCCTCCCCGGTTCATGTCGGCATGGTGACGTACTCGCGCTGCACATGGGCGGGTTTTCGCCGATCGCGATGGACGCCGAAGGGGACCCTAGACGGGAACTTTCGTTCGAGTGGCGGTGTGTAAGGCGAGATGCTGTTGACGGCGATGCGATCAGTCAAAGACGCCTTCGGGGTCACTTTGGTGAGCAACCGGTCTGCTTCCGCCTGCTGTTGGTCGCCTGTGTTCGCCATTGATGATGGACTCATCGGTCCGTGATGCGGTCTGTCGGAGTGTCAGTGGGCGTTTATATGCTGGACGGATGGCCAATGGCGTGTGGCACACCGAGTACGGCATTGAGATCAACCTGACGAAACCCGATCTCGGAGTCGACGGCTACCCCGGTCTGCTCCAAGAGATCATGACCAGCGTCTCTGATCGAAACCCCCAACTGCTGGAGTGCCTTGCACACCACCAGGGAAAGAAATGCGCCTCAGAAGCAGGCGGAAAGTCGCCGTGGATGTTCATCCGGCGTGCTCGCGTCGGCGGGCGCTTCCCTCTGGTGGCCGCGCACCTGCCGATCACCCACAAGGCGACGCCGGCGGAGAGCGCGCAGCACAAGGCAACGAAGGAGCGGATCGTCGAGACTGCTTCGCGATGCGGTCTGAACGCCAAAGCCGAAGTCCCCGCGGGGAACAGTCGGACCGTCTCCGATGCCCTCGTTACAGGCCCCGCGGGCATCCGTATCGGTTGGGAGATCCAGTACCACCACATCAGTCCCAGCAGCGTCCACCGCAGGTCTCGCAACGCGGTGCAGCACGAGATCACGCCCCTGTGGGTGGCGAAGGACCGTACAGCTTCGTTGATCGACCGGGCGCCGTGGGCCCGTGTGGACGACATGCCGTGGAAGGACATAACCAACGGCAAGGAGATGGTGATCCGCGGTGGATATCGCTACCTCCAGGTCTGGAAGTGCCTGCCCAGCAGCGATCGCCACTGCCCTCTGTCCGAGGGAGCAGGCCATTGCGACGGGATTCATGCCGAGTGGTTTCTTCCCGCGCTGTGCCAGCCGGAGAAGAAGCCAGTCCATATCGAGGATCTCGTTCTCTCCAGCGCGACAGGGGAGAGTGTTCCCGTCTACGTGCCCAATCGCGGCAGCGGCCGGGCTGGCCGGCACATGTGGGTGCCGGCGGACGACTGCGAGCTGTGGCGGGAGTTGGTCGGGGAGAAGGCGCCGCTTCCCGTCGCGCCGGAACTGGAGAACGACCAGATCACCTTCGCCGACCAGGAGATCGACCGAACGTGCCGCTCTGGGGAAGAGGGCTGGTTCGTCAGCGATGCGCGGCCCATCCGCGATCTCGGGCAACCGACCGGTGGTGTCACCCTGCCGCGGATGCCGCTGCAGCGGTCTGTGAAGCCGACGCTGATCACGTCCGTCGAGCGGGCTGCCGCCTCGGCCGCGCTGGGATGCCCTCCGTGGGAGTTAGGGCTGTGCGCAGGATGCGGTCAGTTGATGCGCCGGCACGGACGTTATGCGGCCATGTACTGCGCGGTGTGCCGCGCCGAACTCAACGGCCGATAGCCGTTTACTCCAGAGGCGGAGCGAGCGCCTGTGGGGCGCTGGACCCTGCTTAGTCGCCTGAGTAATCAGCCGGTTTGCTCCTCACCGTTCAGGTGCCACATCGCGTACGGGAGCTCGTCCGGGTGCCGAGCCAGCCGCGCCATCACCCAGGCGGTCTGGGCGTCCATCGCCGATCCGAACTCGGCCATCAGGCGGCGGGCCTGCAATGTCGTTCGAGGCGCGAGCACCCAGCGTACGAGGGAGAACTGCACGAGGCCGGTGCCAGCCGCTTTTCCTGCTTGCCCGGGCTCATTCTCCGGGGACGGGCCGGCGCCGTCCGGTGCATGCGATGTTGTGTCGGCCACGCCGCGAGTGTTGCGGCGCAGTCGGCCTCTACGGAGTCGATCAACCCTGTAACCACTGGAAAGAGCGGAAGAGACCGCTGCCGTTGACGTCGAGGCGGTCGCGTACCGGGCCCACACCGCTCCGCCTGGCAGTCCAATCCGGCCATGGCCGACTCGCGCCCTTCTGTCGCCGCCTCAGGCTGCTCAGACTGCCGTACACGGACCTGTGGGGGAGGGGCTTCGATCGTGGCTGGGCGTAGACGGGGTACGGCTGCCCGCAGGAGGCGGGCGGCGCGACTGAAGGCGCTGGCGGCCGGCGGTGGTCTGGTGTTGGTCCTGCTGGTGGTGTTCTGGTCGGCCGTGTGGCCGTACGCCACGGGCGCGTTGGTCCTCGGCGGCGTCGGCGTGGCGGGCTGGTGGCTGTGGCGTACGGACCGGCTCGTGCGCGGGCGAGACCGTCTGTGGCGGCAGGAAGAGGCGGTGAAGGCCGGTCACCGGACTCTCGCCGAGGTGGACGCGATGACCGGCACCGAGTTCGAGGACCTGGTCGCAAGCCTGTGCCGACGGGATGGCTGCACAGAGGTCCGGCGGGTAGGCGGTGCCAACGACAACGGTGCCGACGTCGTCGGCCGTCTCCCGGACGGGCGGACCATGGTGATCCAGTGCAAGCGCTATGCGCCGAACAGCACGATCGCGAGTCGCGAGTTACGCGATCTACTGGGTGCCAAGGTGCACTTCGGGGCCGACCTGGCGGTGTTTGTGACGACCACGCGCTTCAGCCGTCCCTCCGAGCGGTTCGCGGTGCAGCACGGCATCCTCGCGGTGCACCGCGACCACCTTGGCATATGGAACAACGGGGCCTCCCTGCTGTCCGTGAGCGAGGTGAACGGCAGAGGACAGGGAGACTCCCGGCACCGGGCACGCTGGAAGCGCGCGTACGAGAGATGACCGGCCGCGCGGGTGCGCGAGGCGGTCATTCAGGGCGTTTCGCAGCGCGGCCTCCAGCTGTACCGACATCGCTCGTCGAGGGCGGCGCGGTTACAACAGGCGCGTACGTCAGCCAGGCCGTCATCTACGGCCCTCACATCGCGCCGGCCGTGAGCGACGTTCGCCCGGGAGTTTTCTCCGGCCACCACCCGCGGGGAGAACCCGGCTTCTAATAGAGCCACGCCGGTCGTGAGACCCGAGACGCCTGCTCCCGCGACGACGACCGCCATGAGTCTCTCCCTACGCCCCAGCTCTCTGCTCAGCCCCGATGCTCACCGATTGCCCCGCTAGCGATCCCGCTGACCAGCGCGCGCATCACCGCCTTCGAGAAGAGCAACGGCCCACGGCTGATGTCCTTGGAGTCGCGCACTGCCGCGTGTCCGCCCAGTTCCGCGACCTCCACGCAGTCGTTCGCACCGCCGCTGTACGAGCTCTTCCGCCACCGCGCGTGCGCGAGATCGACGTCGTGCGGGGCAGTCGTGCTGGGCGTGCTCACTCTTCGAGCTCCTTGCTGATGCGTGCGATGCGGGTGCGGGTCTCCGACAGATCGAGGGCGGCGTCCCTCAACTGGTCGAAGATCTCCGTGTAGTTGTCGACGTCCTCCGGGGATTCGAGATACACGGAGTTCTTGGGGTTCTCCAGCCACACCAGGTTCGGCGTGGGGGCGGGGAAGGTCAGGATGACGAACGGGCCGTACAGGCCGGGATGCGCTCCGAGCGAGAACGGCAGCAGCTGCACGGTGACGTTCGACTGCTCGCTCGCCTCCACCAGCTTCCGCATCTGGTCGCGCATCACTTCTTCAGAGCCGACCGTCCTGCGCAGCACGGCCTCGTCGAGGATCGCCCAGAGCCTGGCGGGGGTCTCACCGCCCAAGCGGCTGTTCTGCCGCTCCATGCGGACCCTGACCAGGGACTCGACCTGCGGCGGGGACAGGTCCTTCCTCATCTGGGAGATCACGGCACGCGCGTAGTCCTCGGTTTGGAGCAGCCCCGGCACGAGCATCGGCTGGTAGCTGGCGAGGTGCGTCGCGCCGGCCTCCAGCGCGAGGTACCCGTCGTAGCGGGTCGGGGTGAGCACTGTCGAGTACTTCCGCCACCAGGGCTTCTGCTGTTCCTTGTCCGCTCGCACGAGGTCGAGCACGTCGGCGCGCCGGTCTTCGTCCTTGACGCCGTACAGGTCCAGCAGTGCCCGGACGAGGACCGGCGTCGTGCCGCGTTCGCCGTTCTCGATCCGGCTCAGCGACCCCTGGTTGACCTCCAGTTGGTCGGCGACCTCGGTGAGGGTGAGCCCGGTCGCGTCACGCAGTTCCTTCAGCCGTGCCGCGAGCTGTCGCCGATACACCGACTGCGGGACCAGGCTTCTCTTCAAGGCCATGCCGGAAGTCTCTCCGTACCGGGGACACCTCTACAACCCATACGGGTCAACTTCACCAGACATATTGCCTAGTTGGTGGTTGCGTCGGCATGCTGTCAGGAGTCACGGCGCGCGTTCGTACGGGCGTGCGCCGCAGCCGACCGATGGGCGAGCAGGCCACGACCTCGCTACCGGCACGCGCCTCCGCGTCGGCCCTGCACGCCACACCAGGAGGGTGGGCCATGCCACGGACAACGCTGCTCCGGCAGCTGCTCCAGCAACGGCACCTGACGACGCACGAGGCTTTCGCCGCCCAGTACGAGCGGGCCGCCGCCCGGCTGGCAGAGCTCGACCGAGACCCCCGCCTGGCGTCCCTCCAGGTCTCTCCACGCCAGTTCGACCGCTGGTACGGAGGGGAGTTGCTGACTCTGCCCCGTCCTGACGCCTGCCGAGTTCTGGAGCACATGCTGGGCAGGCCCGTGTCCGAGCTGTTCTCCATGGCGTACGACGGCGACTCCGCGCACGACCGCGACGAGGAGTCGAGCACGCGCCAGCAGGCGACGAGAGTCCCTCCGCCACGCGAGGACGACGAGAACCCGCTGGACATCGTCACCCGGACCCGGCAGCTCACCGCCAGCAACGCCGACGACGCGACGCTCGCCTTCCTCGACTCCTCGCTGGAGGGCATCGCCAGCCGGTACGAACAGGACGGGCCGTACGCTCTTCGCCCCCAGGCCCGCCAGGTGCGGCAGCTTGCCCACACCCTCCTCGACGGCCGCCAGCCCCCACGCACGCGCCGGGAGCTCTTCCGCCTCGCCGCCCGTGCCTCCGGCCTGCTCGGATACATGGCGGTGAACACGGGCGACTTTGCGCTCTCGGAGGCGTACTGCACCGAAGCCCGGGATCTCAGCCGTGAGATCGGCGACCTGGACACCGACCTCTGGGCGTGCGGAACCCTCTCCTTCAGCCTCTACTACGCCGGCCAGTACGACGAGGCGGACGCCTGCGCGGCCGCGGCCGTCGAGCGAGCCCCACGCCACGCCCAGTGCATCCGCCTACTCGCCAACGGCCGGGCACGGGCCCTCGCCAAGACCGGCGACCGGCGTGCCGTCGAGCAGGCCATCGGACAGGCACTCCGCCTCTCCGACCTCCACGAGGTACCAGTCGGGCTGACCTCCTGCATCTCCTTCGAGCCATACGGACGGGCCCGGACGCTGGCGAACGCCGTCACGTCACACGTGGCGCTGCGCAACACGGCCCAGGTCCTGCGCGACGCCGAGCACATCGACGATCTGGTGGAGCACTCGTCCTCCTCCTGGAGCCGTTCGCTCGTACGCCTCGACGTCGCCACCGCGCTGCTGCAGCAGCGCACACCCGACATCGACCACGCGATGGCGCTGGGCCGTGAGGCCCTGCAGTTGTGCGGAGAAACCCCGATCAGCTCCGTCTACCAACGCTCCCGTGACCTGCATGAGCAGGCCGGGCCGTGGCGTGATCACTCGGCGGTACGCGATTATGGCGACGAGTTCCGGACCTGGAGCTCGCAGCCAGCGGCCCTGGCCATGGCGTCATCCGCGTCTTAGGCGCTGTCGATGTCGTCGTGCTCCGGGGCGGTGTGAAGCCGAAGGAGTACGTCGGGTGTCCCTGCTCAGCGCTGATCCCGCCGCGTTCCCCGCCGAGCCCCCCGCCGACACGCACGACCCGGCGGTCACCGCGGCCCACGACTGGGCGGCGTTCAGCGCACTCGACGAGATGACCGACCACTGGGCACGCCCCGGCTGGTCGGACGGCAGCCGTGCGTACTACTGGATGCTGACCTTCCCGGATGATCAGCGGCTCGCCGCTCTCGCCGGGCACTGCCAGGAGGAGCTGGCGCCCCTCGGCCTCGACCCGGTGCCGACGGACGGATTGCACATCACCCTCGCCCGAGTCGGAACGCCCGGCGTCGTCACCCCCGGCCAGCTGGACAGCCTGGCGCAGGACGCCGAGGCGCTGCTGCCCTCCGCGTTCTCCGTACGCGCCATGCCGCTGGCCGGCTCCCGAGGCGCCGTCCGCCTGTCCCTCGGCCCCTGGGAACCCCTGCTCCGGCTGCACCACGCGCTGGCCAAGGCGGGGAGCAGCGTCGGTCTGGCCCCGAAGAAGCCGACGTCCGCTTTCCGGCCGCACTTGAGCCTCGCGTACAACAACCGCCGACGCCCCGCCGCGCCCGTTGTGGAGACGGTCTCAGGGCTTCGCGCTCTACCGGCTGTCGAACTCTCCGTGTCCGCCGTCCAGTTGGTGGAACTCCGGCGTGAGGGGCGGACGTACCACTGGGATGTGCGGAGGAACGTCGCGCTCGGGTAGCCCGCTGGCGTCCAGGGCGAGAATTACGACCACTTCCTTGCCGATCGCGGTCGGCCGGACGGACCACGCGGAGGCCAACTCGCCGACGAGTAGCAGTCCGAGACCACTGCCCGTCAACTCCTCCACCGACTCCTCCGCAGAGCGTGCCCGGACCCTGGAGACATCCCGTCCCGCGTCATGGACCCGCAGTACCGCCACGTCCCGGTAGACCTCCACACACATGCAGTCCGGTCCGCCGGCTGTGTGCCTGAGCGCGTTGCCCACGAGCTCCGAGGCGATCAGAACGGCGTCGTCGACCCGCTCCGGCGCGGCACGTCCCTCGAGGAACTCTCGTACGTGTCTGCGCGCGAGGCCCGAAGGCTCGGTGCAATCGGCCAACTTCACCCAATGACGCCGTGCTGGCGTCCGCCTGCAGAGGCGCTCTTCGTCCACCGCGTCCATCGCCACTTCTCGTTTCCGCTTGGCACTGGACCGATCAGCCTCGCCACGCCGGAGCCGCGGAGGCACGCCGCGGCTCCGCCTCTTCGCGTGCCGCCGGACGGCGGACGAACGGCGTGCTGACGGCGTACCGCCGCCGACTGCCCCCGGCGAGGCTCTTCTTCGAGGCGCCGGTCCTTGGCGTCTCGGCTCACCTGGCTGGAGGTAACGCGGAATGAGCGGCAGTGCGAGGCAGACCGCACGACACGAGGTGCCCCCGGGCGCGCGCCTGGTGTTGTACGCCTGCCTGCCCGCGTCACTCGGTGAGGCCGCCGACCACAGCGTGGCCAGCGCACAGCGGTACGTCGCCGATGCCGGCTGGGAGGCGGTCGAGACATACGTCGACCGGGCGGCACCGTTCGAGAGCCGTGCCCTGTGCGAGGGCTGGCACAACGCTCTGTCCGCGGTCGAGCAGGGGAGGGCGGCCGGGATCGTCACACCCCTGCTCGTGATGCTGGGCCATCTGGAGGAGGACAGGGCGAACCTCGCTGCCTGGCAGGCCCGGACCGGGGCGCTGATCACGACGCCGTGGGCGGTCGTCGACGCCGTCGGCTCCACGGCCTTACGGCGGTCGGCGGCGTGATGACCACCATGCGTCAGAGGGTTCCCCGCCAGCTGCTCGGCCAGGTCGGATGGGTGCTGCGGCATCCGGCGACGTACGTCGGTCGGTTCGGCTTCGGCACCTTCCAGGTGCTGTTCCTGCCCGTCCTGGTGACCGGCACAACGTTGACCACGCTCTACGCGGGCCAGGCCCGGTAGCCCCGGCCCGTGTCCTTGACCCCCCTCTCCGGATGCTCCGAATCCATGTCCCCCACGGAATCCGGTCAACCGGAGAGGGGCCGCACCCAAGGTGCGAACGCAGAAACCCGGCCCTGCGGCAATCCATACGCAGGCCGGGCGGCACGACGAACCGTTCGGATCCTTCCGACAGAAGAGGAAGTGCGATGACCGCAACCATGCTCACCCCGATCACAACGGCCACCACCGGGGCGTCCGCTGCGACGGCCGTCCCTGGAGCGCCCGCCGACCCGTTCGACGTCGACCTGACCATCGTCACGGAGATCGGCGCCGACCTGCTCCCCAAGGCGTGCGGCACCGGTGACGGGTGCGCGGCCTCCTGCGCCTCGTCCTGCGCCAGCGCCGTCTGACGACGGCCCGTGCACAGGGTCGGGGGCGCAGCCGCCCCCGACCCTGTTCGTTCACAGCACTGATGGCGGAGGCATGGGGATGGGAAGCGACGGAAAGCTCTACCAGCACACGGGCGCGGCGCTGCTGCGGGCCGCCGCGATGCCGCTGACGGGTCTGCCGACATGGTGGCCTGATTCGTCCGACACGGAGGCGTGCGGCAAGTGGCTGAAGCAGGTGTGGGCCGATGCGCGGTTCGCCGACGCCGTACGGCAGGCAAGCGGCGATCTTGCCTCTCGGGTCGACGCGATCTGCGCTGGGCAGCCGACACGCTCCAAGCAGGTCCGGCGCGCCGCCATGGCCACCGTCCGCTACTTGTTGCGCGCCACCGGGCGACCGACCCCGTTCGGCCTCTTCGCGGGAGTCACCGCGGCCAGCGTGGGTTCGACGCCACACGTGAGGTGGGGCGACACACACCAGGCCGTGGCGCGGGTGGACACCGAGTGGCTGGACGACGTCATTGTCCGCTTGGAGGCGTGCCCGGCCCTGCTGGAACGCCTGGATGTCGTCCTGAACAACCTGGCGGCGCGCCGCGGCGGACGCCTTCACGTCCCGCACGGCGGACCCATGGGTGCCACCGTCCGGCGCACCAGCGCGGTACGCGTGATCGAGGAACTGGCACGCCGGCCAGCCCAATTCGCCGCTCTCGCCGAGCAGTTGGCCGCTTCCTTCCCCCGAGCGGAGCCGCAGAAGATCCGCACACTGCTCGGCGCGCTGGTGCGTGAGAGGTTCCTGATCACCAGCTTGCGCGCGCCGATGACCGACACCGATCCGCTGTCCCACCTGATCGAGCGGCTGCACGGCGCGGACGCGGGCACGGTGCCGGAAGTCGCGCAGGTCCTGCACGAACTGGAAGCGGTGCAACGCGCCCTACGCGAGCACAACCGGCGCCCGACGAGCGCGCAAGGGCCGGCTCGGGAGGAACTCACAGGTCGGATGCGTCGGCTCTCCGACGCGGGTCGAAGTCCCTTGACCGTCGACCTGCGGCTGGATGCCGAGCTACGGATTCCCGAGAGCGTCGCGCAGGAGATGGAGAGGGCTGCCGACGCCCTACTGCGGCTCACGCGCCGACCGGCGGGCCAGGGTGTGTGGAAGGAGTATCAGGTCGCGTTCTGGGAACGGTACGGCACCGGCACGCTCGTGCCGGTGAAGGAGGTCGTCGACCCGGCGTCCGGGCTCGGCTACCCAGCCGAGTACCCCGGCAGCCGCATGACCGCACCGCCCCCGACAGTCTCCGAGCGGGACGAGCGGCTGCTGGCCCTGGCCTGGCAGGCACTGGCTGACGGCAGCAGGGAGATCGTCCTCACCGACGACCAGATCGACCGCCTGGTCGGCGATGCGCTGACCGGGCAGGAGGCACCACCCCACGTGGAGATGTGCGCGCGCCTGCACGCCGACAGCCTGTCCGCCCTGGAGGACGGGGACTTCATGCTCACGGTGACACCGGCCCGCGCCGCAGGCACGCTCACCTCCCGGTTCACTCCGGTCGCCACCGGCACGGGACTCGACGAGGTCTACCGCCAAGTTCCCACGGGCGTCGAGAACGCGCTGACCGCGCAGCTCTCCTTCCCGCCGCTGTACCCGCACACAGAGAACGTCGCCCGCATCCCCGCTTATCTTCCACACGTGATCCCCTTGGGCGAGCACCGCAGCCCGGATGACACCGCGCCGACGGTCATCGACGTCGACGACCTCGCGGTCACGGCCACGCACACCCGGCTGTACCTGGTCAGCATCTCCCGCCGTCGCCTGGTGGACCCGCAGGTCTTCCACGCCATGGCCCTGGACAAGCAACCCCCGCCCCTGGCCAGGTTCCTGGCGCACCTGACCCGCTCCTTCGGCCCTGCCTGGACCAGCTTCGACTGGGGGCCGCACGGCGCACGGCTGCCGTTCCTGCCGCGCGTCCGCTACGGGCGCGTGATCCTCTCTCTCAGTCGCTGGAACCTGACCGCCGACGACCTTCCAAGCCGCGGCGCGGACATGCGGGAGTGGACTGACGCCCTCGGCCGGTGGCGGAAGCGTTGGCACTGCCACGGTGCCGTCGAGCTGCGGGAGGACGACCGGACACGGCGGCTCCAACTCGACGTGCCCGCACACGCCACCGTCCTGCGTGCCCACCTGGACCGGGAAGCAAATGCCGTGCTCACGGAGGCGTCGGCCGAGGAGACCTACGGCTGGATCGGCGGCCACGTCCACGAGATCGCCCTGCCGATGACCAGCACCCGCTGGCCGATACCCGACCCGCTCTCCGGCTTCCTCCCCGTGCTCACCAACAGCACCCTCGGGCCTGTACCGGGGGCGGTGCAGGCACCCTGGCTGAACGCCAAGATCTACAGCCACCCCGAACAGCTCGATGAGCTGATCGGCACCCACCTCGCGCGGCTCGTGCTCCAACTCCCAGGTACACCCGAGTGGTGGTTCGTCCGTTACCGCACCCCGCACGACCTCGACCACCTGCGCCTGCGCATCCGCACCCGCAGCCCCGGCCAGCACGCCGCCTGCACTGAGCTCGTCGCCGGATGGGCCACCGGGCTGCGCCGCGAGGGGCTCAGCAGCAGGCTCGTGTTCGACACGTACACCCCCGAGATCGGCCGCTACGGCCCAGGCGCCGCCCTGCGCTGTGCCGAGGCGGTGTTCACGGCCGACTCGGCCTACGCCCTAGCCGCCTTGCAGGGCCCCGGAGCCGACGGCGTCGACGGACGCGCGCTGGCCGCGGTCGGCATGGTGGACATCGCCTGCGGCTTGCTCGGCCCCGACGAGGGCATGCGGTGGCTGGCGAACCGGCCCGCGCCTCCGGCTCGCGTCGAGCGAGGCGTCAGCGACCAGGCCATCGAACTCGTCCGCCGCACTACGCCTCGTGCCCGGGGCTGGGGCGAAGAGCTCGCCCCAGCGTTGCACCGTCGCGCCGTGGCCCTGGCGCTGTATCGCGAGGGCCTCGCCGAGAGCATGGACCTCGACTCCGTCCTGGAATCCTTGCTGCACATGCACCACAACCGCCTGCGTGGCCTGGACCGGGAGGACGAGAGGATCTGCCGCCGCCTTGCCCGTCAGTCCGCTGTCGCATGGGCCGCCTGGCCGGGGGAGAGCCGCTGATGAACTACGACGCGCCGCCCACACCCACCGGGCCCGGCTGGGGCCAGTCGCTGTACTCCGGCGCGGCGGGAGTCGCCCTGCTGCACGCCGTTAGGGCCCACACCGGCGAAGACGACAGGGACGCGCTCCGGCCATGGGCCGCCGCCATGCTCAAGGGCCCTATCCAGGCCGCCCCCGAGGCATGCGGTCTGTACGAGGGCGCCCCGGCCGTCGCGTACGTCCTCAGCTTCACGCACACGAACACCTCCACTCGCGCCCTGGCGACCCTGGACACACACCTCGCCGACGTCACACGCCAACGACTCCAGCGGGCACACGCCCGCATCGATCACGGCGCGTTGCCCACCCTGGGCGAGTACGACCTCATCAGCGGACTGACAGGGCTGGGCGTGTACCACCTGCACCGCGGCCACAAGACGGAACTTCGGGACGTCCTCGTCTACCTGGCGCGGCTGACGGAACCGATCACCATCGAAGCGCAACGTCTGCCCGGCTGGTGGACGGGAGACAGCCCCGATCTGCGACCGACGCCGCGATGGCCCGGCGGGCACGGCAACTTCGGCCTCGCCCACGGCATCACCGGACCGCTGGCACTGCTGGCCACGGCCCTGCGACACGGCCACACGGTGCCCGGACAGACGCAAGCCATCACCCGAATCTGCGACTGGATCGACCGGTGGCGCAACGACACCGACTCGCGCGCCTGGTGGCCGGACCTGATCACCCGAGCCGAACACCGACGCGGCGAACTCCAGCGCCCAGGACCGAGACGCCCGTCCTGGTGCTACGGCACCCCCGGCATCGCCCGCGCCCAGCAACTCGCCGGCATCGCCCTCGGCGACCATGACCGGCAACGCCAAGCCGAGCAGGCCCTGGCCGGATGTCTGGCCGACAACCAGCAGCTCGCCCAACTCACCGACGCATCCCTCTGCCACGGTTGGGCGGGGCTCATACAGACCGTCTCCCGCGCCGCCGCCGACGCCCTCAACGACGAACTCGCATCGCATCTACGCCGCCTGAACGCCCGGCTCAACAAGCACCTGGACCACAACGGACTACCGGACAGCGCCGGCCTGATGGACGGCACGGCAGGCATCCACCTGGTCCGTCTCACCGACCCCGTCAACACGGCGATCACCGCGCCCTGGGACCGCTGCCTGCTCCTGACAGGGTGACGCCGCGAACCGCATACGCACACCAGAACAAATGAGAACGATCTGTCCCTGCCGTACGCACAGCCGGGCACCTTCCGAAAGGACGCGATGAACACCACCACTGGCGCCTCCCCCGAGGACCTGCGCAACCGCCTGGTCGACGCCATCCTGAAAGAGGACCTTTCCGGCCTCCGCGACGCACGCGTCGAGACCGCCATGCGGACCGTACCCCGCCACGCCTTCCTCCCCGACGCACCCATCGAGGAGGCGTACGCCAACAAGAGCGTGACGATCAAGGAGAACCCCGACAAGGACGCACTCCCGCTGAGCTGCGCCTCCCAGCCCGACGTCGTGCACTTCATGCTGGTCCAGCTCGCCGTCCGCGAAGGCGACAATGTCTTCGAGATCGGGGCCGGCACCGGCTACAACGCCGCCCTGCTCAAGCACCTCACCGGGAAGTCCGGACAGGTCACCACGTGCGACATCGACGCCGACGTGACCGCTTACGCCCGCCGGACGCTGGACGCGAACGGATACGAAGACGTTCGCGTGGTCACGAGGGACGGTGCCCTCGGCGCTTCGGAGTTCAGCCCGTACGACCGAATCATCGCCGCGGTTGGCATGTGGGACCTCCCCGGCGCCTGGTGGGACCAGCTCACCGTCGGCGGACGCCTCGTGGTCCCACTGCGGTGGCGCGGGCTCTCCAGGGCCGTGGCCTTCCAACACGAGGAGGGGCGGATGCGGTCCGACTCCGTCAAGATGTGCGGCTTCCTCCCGGTGATCGGCCAGGACGGAGAGCGGAACGATTACATCGACGACGACCGGCTCGTCAGGCTCTACTGGGACGAGGACCAGTCCATCGCCCCGGAACTCCTTCGCGACGCGCTCACCCGACCGAAGTCGGTCGTCTGGACCGATGTGACGGTCGGCCCCGTCGAGTCGTTCGACGGCGTCTGGCTGCGGCTGAGCGCCACCGAGCGAGCGACCTGCCGCATCACTGCGAAGCCCGCAGCGGTGGAGGCCGGCCTCCACCGCCCCGCCTCACCCGCCCTGAGCCCCGCCCTCGTCGAGGGGGACTCCATCGCGTACCTCACCCTGGAGCGGACCGCCGAAGACCCCGAGACAGAACCCCGGTTCCGGCTGGGAGCCGTCGGCTACGGCCCTGCCGGCGCCGAGCTCGCCGAGCGAATCTGCGCGCAGATCCGCGCCTGGAGCCCGGCCCGGACCGCCGAACCCGTGGTCACGGCCTACCCTGCGGACACACCGGACAGTGACCTGGCCGACGGAGCCGTGATCGACCGGCCCTCTGTGCGGTTCGTCATCAGCTACTGATCTTGACGCAGGCGGGCGTGGCCGTTGACGGGTGAGGCCGCGCCCACCGAAGCGAGAACAGAGCGATGTCGCAGCACGGTGGTCAGCCCTGCGCGAGGTTCGCCTCACAGGTGGTGCACCGTCGCACAGCCCGCCGCCTCGGATTGCAGGGGTACGTGTTCACCTCGCCGACCGGCGAGCCGCTCAACCCCAACACCGACCACCACAGGTGGAAGGACCTGTTGAAGGCCGCCGGCGTCCGCGAGGGCCGACTCCACGACGCCCGCCACACCGCCGCGACCGTGCTGCTGACCCTCGGTGTCCCCGAGGCGGTCGTCGACCGCATCATGGGCTGGGAGCCCGGCAAGTCCGCCCGGATGCGCCGCCGCTACCAGCACCTCACCGGTACGGTGCTCCAGCAGACCGCCGCGAAGGTCGGCGCACTGCTGTGGGGGCCGACGCCCTCTACGCCTGCATCGACCTCCGGAAGCCCCGTGCCCGGCCCAAGCCAGGACCCCGTCCCAGCTGACCCGACGGTGTACGTCGCCCGGCTCGGCGAACACCTCATCCCGTTCCTGCACCGCGAGCATGCGGAGGCGGTGGCCGTGCAGTGGGGCGCTGACCATCCCCACCACGCGGCAGAGGTGGAGGAATGGGACTGGGAGAAGTGGGAGGACAAGGGCCCCGGCGGTGCGCGGGCCATCCGCGACAAGATGCCCGACCGCCGGATCGTCCACCACGCCCACGCGGTGTACCTGTCCGGCGGCGACCGGCTCAACACCGGCCGCGATGCCCAATGGTCCGTGATGGCCTGGGAGTTCGAGACCGACCTCTACACGGAACTTCCGGTCCGCTGGCACACCACCCGCCGCCCCGGCCAGGAGGTCGAGGCCCAGGTGCGAGGCACGGACGCGGACGCCGTCTCTACGGCCTACGCCGAGGCTTGTGCACAGGCTGTGGATCGCGCGAAGGCCCCCGGCAAGTACGGCGATCTGGGTGGCTGAAGATTCTCTGCGTGGCCCACGACGTGGGCCACGCAGAGGGTGAAGAACTTTCGCCTGCTCCAGCCCGACCAGTTGCGATTCGATCAGCGGCACCAGACTCGCTACTGGCCGAACCCCTTCAGGTGTTCCCAGGATCCCTGAGCGTCCTCAACATCTCGCTCGGAGGCGAGGAGATAGTTCCAGGTGATATCCGCGATCTCTGGTGAAGAATTTGCCGTGTTGACCCACTTCTTGGCTGCTTGACGCTTGGACCTCACTTCAGAAATGGTCATATCCTTATCTGCCTTCGTCTCGACGAGCCAGCCGAAACGCTTCCCATCCACTTCTTCTATTACGACGAAGTCCGGATTGTATTGACGCCCGTCCGAATTCCAGGTGATCGGCACATCGTTGATGTGCAGGCGCGCCCAAACCACGACTGTTTGGCCGCTGTCAATAGCGTTGGCGGCCTTGAACTCTGGCGAAGTATCGAACCATGCGTGGCTGTATAGATTCTTCGTCCAACCGTTGAATGCCACGGCTTTGTCGAATGAGCCATCGGCGTGTCCCGAGTCCTTCCGCTTGCGTGCCAGGCGAGTTTTGTCGAGAGCTACTAGCTTTACCTCATCAGAATAGGTGACCTGAGTCGGACTGGACTTTCGGAGGGTGTTGCTGACTTCTGTAGCGAGGCGCTGTCCGCACAGCTCGCCAAAGGCAGAGAGATGTTCCTCTGCCTCCGGTCCCATCGCTTCGATGAGGCAGTCGACGATCCGCTCTGCTGCCCCGATCTCTGCCGGCCGGTTAGGCACACCCTTGACGGAAATGACGCGGCGGATGAGCCCTCTCCGGGACTCTTCGAGTGGGATGTCAAGCGGAAGGGCAGCCTTTATCGCGTCGCTTGCCGTCGCGGTGCGCACCTCCGCTGTGCGCCAGTTGTGGCTGGCCGTAAGCTTGGTTCGTCTCAATTCATCAGAATGATCCGCAGCGAGGGCGCGACCGAGTCGTTTGAATGGCCCGTAGTCTTCTGGGTTGATGTCGTTGAGGCTTACCACGGCAGGTTGAGGAACCGAGACCAACCGTGGAATCAGGATAGGTTCCCGGTCCGGCAACGGGTCGTATTGATCGGTGGCTGAGGTCTTCTTCGCGGATTCCTGTGCCTCTCGTGTGCGGGTCTCCATGTCCACGATCCCGCTAGTTGGGTTGGATCCGTCCGATGCAGCTGGCCCCTCAGAGGCGTTCGACGCCTCTGCAGAGAGCCTTACTGCACCAGGAGATGAACCCTCCTCGACGATCTGCCTATTTCCTACCGCGGCTTGCTGTTCGCTTGCGGGCTCCGCGATGACCGTTGCTTCTGTCTCGGTCGTCTTTTGTCGGACAACCTGGCTGCCGTCGGCGAGTTGGCGGAGCTCAGCGTACGTTGCGTAGTCGATGAAAGCCTCGTTGAGGACTTTCCTCTTACTCAGCAACTCGCTGTACTTTTCGTGGGCCAGAACTTCGAGAGTGTCGAGGATTTCGGTCCGGGTGTACTTGCCGAACGGAAGGCGCATACCACGGCCAAGTGTCTGCTCAGTCATGACTTCGGAGACCGAGGCGCGCATGGAGGCGATCACGTAGACGTTTTTGACGTCCCAGCCTTCCTTGAGCATCCCGACACTGATGATGATCCGCACAGGCGAATCAGAGTCCTCCACAGCCTGGAGATCGGCGAGCGCCTTCTCTTTGGCCTCACCGGTCAACTTTGAGTGGATCAGCAACGTAGTCCCGACCCACTGGCCCCCATCGAAAGTGATCGAGTCAAGGACAGCCTGGAATTCTTCGGCCTCCTCGATGTTCTGGGCGATGACGAGCATTACGGGGTTCACCCGGCTCAGGCCGTTCTCATCGCAGTAGGCGTCGGCCGACTGAGCCTTGTACCGCAGCAAGTTGACTCCGTCGAGCAACTTGGTCTCGATGTCAGACCGATCGTCGCGGCGGGCCACCATCACGGGGGTTTTCACGAGTTCGTCTGCGATTGCGGCAGCCAGCGGATAGCGGAACGCCACCAGAGACTCGTCCGCTCGCACAGGGGTGGCGGTCATTCCGACTACGAGCTCAGGCTTCAAGTCGCGGATGGTGCGGGAGAACGCTGGCCCTCGGTAGCAGTGGTGCTCGTCCGCCAAGATGACGAGGTCGCTCAGCCGCGCGAGGTGGTCGAAGAAGGACATGCCAAGGTTTTCGGTCGGCACGTGTGTAGCGCGGCCCTCGCCTGTGGCCGAGGTCAGGGCCTGAACGGTGAAGATGTAGAGCTTCGTTACGGCCGGATCATCGATCGCGATTCGCGTGGACTGCGCGTCGAAATTGTCCGCCGTGACGACGTACGGGTTGGACCGCATTAGATGCCGCAGCGACTTCGAGTTGCCGGGGGTGAAGTTGAGAATCGACTTGTCGCGGATCGTCCGTCCGGGGGCCAGTAGCAGAAAGTTCCGCACCGGTTCCTCGGCGCCGGCCAAGTACTCAATCAGGCCGGCCATCACGTACGTCTTCCCTACGCCGGTGGCCGAGTCAACGATGCACTCATATGGCTCGGTCTTTTCCTGCACGTCGTAGTGGTCGGAGGTGCGGAGGATCACCGACTCGACTGCCTTGCGGTTCGGCTCGCGCAGGTCGAGGCGGTGGGCGACCTCATTGAGGAGGTCAGGCTGGAATCGCAACTCGCCCATCAGGCGCTCTCCCTTTCGGTCGCTGCCGCAACAGCGGTCTCGGTCGGTTCGTCTGAGGCTTGAGAGGGCAGCGCCGAACGGCCGGCGCCAAACGGTGACGTGCGTGCCGACTTGCGCCGGTAGTTGTCGAGGACCTTGTCGGGGATGAGTTCCAGTCGGCACCCCCGTCGGGCCTTCTTCAATGCCTCGGCGGCGCCGTCCTGGATTTGGGTCGCCCACACCTCGACCACCTCGTCCTCGGCGAGCCTGTCGAGGATGGACGCCACTGTGCCCGTGCCGACCATGCCGTCGATGACGACGTACCTGGTGCGGCCCTGCCTACCCGCGAAGATGCCGTCGGGCTCGTAGGGGACGGACAGTTGGGCGCACATGGCCTCGGTCAGGGCGCCTTGGACGGCCCAGTCAGCCAGGAGGACCATCCCCGCCATCTCGACGAACATGGACTCGCCGACTTGGAGGTGAGTGAAGCTTCCACCTCCGTGCCAATTGTCGGTTGTGACGTCCTTGGTTCTGGTGGCTGCCCTGAGGGCCTTGATTGTGCAGGCGTCGAGGTCCGTTCCGATGGCCTTGGTTACCTTATTGAGAAGCCGGTTGAACTCCTGAGCCTCCTCAGGGGGCATCCCATTCGGCAGACCGCCCTCGTCATCCTCGTCGTCATCCACCGCTGCGACCCGCTCGGTGATGGTGGTGATGCCCCCGGGGTCTTGTCCGTTGACGACCTTGGCGAGCCGAGGCAGCGTGTATCGGGCCACGGTGTGGGCCAGCAGCTCGCTGGTCACCCATCGGCGCCCCATCTTGTGGGCGACGGCTGCGGTGGTGCCTGAGCCCGCGAAACAGTCCAGGACGATGTCGCCGGGCTTCGAGCCGATGTGGATGATGCGGGCCAACAGGGCTTCCGGTTTCGGCGTCGCGAATGGATGCTCGTCTGGGAACAGATTCTTGATCTCGATCTTCCCGCGGAGGTTCCCTCCGACCTCACTTCCCAGCCAGAGCGTCTCGGGCACGCGGCCGTTGTCCTCCAGGTGCTTCTTGCGCTGGATCCGTTCCCGGAGCCCGAGCATGACGATGTCAGGCCAGTGCCCGGCGTCGTAGCGGGCTTGAGCGAGCTTGGCGGCCTCCTCGACAGGTACGGACAGCATGATCGCGGGAACGCCGGCCTTGACCTTCTCTGCTGTTGTCCCACAGATGCGTGCGCGCTCCGCCTCGTCGCCGATGTCCCGTAGTTCGTAGGGCGCGTACTCCGACATCTGTTCCAGCATCCACGACTGCGCCTTCCCCCAGCAGCGGCCCGCAGTCGGATACATCAGTCCCCCGGTGACAGGGTGCTGGATGGCGTAGACCATCGGATGGTTCGTCGCTGCCTTGCCGGCGGTCGCATCTCCGTCACGCCACGGCACGGGATCCCCATCACGTGACTGGTAGCGGCTCGTGTTCGAGGCCGCCAGCCTGCGCATCCTGTTTGGGACCCACGACTCGGACTTGCGATAGACCAGGATCGTGTCCTGCGATGTCGAAAGAAGCCTTGTGTCATTTCGGGGGGAGTCTGCCTTCTGCCAGGCCACCTCGGCCACGAAGTTGCTTTCGCCCAGCTCTTCGTCGAGGACAGCGCGGCACCGATGCGACTCCATGTGGTCAAGGTGTACCCACACAGATCCGTCGTTCGCGAGCAGCGGCCTGATCTGGCGGATACGGTCCCGCAGGAGCGTGAGCCAGATCGAGTGCTGGATGTTGTCTTCGTAGTTGGCGAACGCCTGTCCCGTGTTGAAGGGCGGGTCGATGTAGATCAATTTGACCCGGCCCAGGTACTTCTCCGCGTACGCAGGGATCTTGCCCAGTGCGTCCAGCACATGCATCGCGTCGCCGGTGATGAGGAGATTGTCATCGGTTGGCGCCGGCAGATCTTCCGGGCGCTCCGCGGGTGTTGGTGCCTCGACTCGATCAACCTCGTGGAGGAGCCGGACTTCGGAGACGCGGTAGTCCGACGGATCGACGAAGGTGTAGTCGTACTTGCCGTCCCCGGTCGACAGAAGTGTTTTGTCTTTGTCGGTCCAGGTCAGTTCGAGGCGGCCCTGGTGTCGGGGCGTCGAGTTCGAGGCCATGCGGCGATCCCTTGCGGTGTGGAGATGACGGTGTCCATCTTGTCGGAATCCCGATACCGAGGGCGCGGAACCGGCGAGATGATCCACGACATGGATCCAGCGGTCGGCCAGGTGCCGATGTGTGCGACGCAGGGCTCAGTCGGCATCGTGCCCCCTCTCTGATGCCGCTCGCGGGCCCGTGGGGGACGCGATGATGATGGACGCAGGAACGATCATGGAGATGTACATGGTCTCTTGGCCGTCCGCGACTCGCGGCGTCGGGCAACTGCAACCACGCACGACGAAGGGCCCCACCGCGAACGGTGGGGCCCTTCGACATCGTGCCCGGTGAGGCACTGGCGGAGGATACGAGATTCGAACTCGTGAGGGGTTGCCCCCAACACGCTTTCCAAGCGTGCGCCCTAGGCCACTAGGCGAATCCTCCGCCGCAAACAATACAAGACGTTGAGGAGTGCTCGCGAACTCGTACCCCCTGGCCGGCATCGGGTACTGTTGGCGCAGCCCCTCACGCGGCGCTATCTGACTGAACTCCCCCAGGGCCGGAAGGCAGCAAGGGTAGGTTGGCTCTGGCGGGTGCGTGGGGGGCGCTTGCGTTGTCAGGGCGAGACCTGCGGGCGGGGTCCGTTGTCAGTGGGCGCCTATAACCTCGTATGCGTGTCGTCTCTCGCGTTGTACCGCCGCTATCGCCCGGAGTCGTTCGCCGAGGTCATCGGGCAGGAACATGTCACCGACCCGTTGCAGCAGGCGCTGCGGAACAACCGGGTCAATCACGCGTACCTGTTCAGCGGTCCGCGCGGATGCGGCAAGACGACCAGCGCGCGGATCCTGGCCAGGTGCCTGAACTGCGAGAAGGGGCCCACGCCGACGCCGTGCGGGGAGTGCCAGTCCTGTCAGGACCTCGCGAGGAACGGCCCCGGCTCCATCGACGTCATCGAGATCGACGCCGCTTCGCACGGTGGTGTGGACGACGCCCGTGACCTCCGGGAGAAGGCCTTCTTCGGGCCCGCCGGCAGCCGGTACAAGATCTACATCATCGACGAGGCCCACATGGTCACGTCGGCCGGCTTCAACGCGCTCCTCAAGGTCGTCGAGGAGCCGCCCGAGCATCTGAAGTTCATCTTCGCCACCACCGAGCCCGAGAAGGTCATCGGGACCATCCGGTCGCGGACGCACCACTATCCGTTCCGGCTCGTGCCGCCCGGGACGCTGCGCGAGTACCTCGCCGAGGTGTGCGGGCGGGAGGGAATCCCCGTCGAGGACGGGGTGCTGCCGCTCGTCGTGCGTGCCGGTGCGGGGTCCGTGCGTGACTCGATGTCCGTCATGGACCAGCTGCTCGCCGGAGCGGGGGCGGACGGTGTGACGTACGCCATGGCGACCTCCCTGCTCGGCTACACGGACCTGTCGCTTCTCGACTCCGTCGTCGAGGCTTTCGCGACCGGCGACGGCGCCGCCGCCTTCGAGGTCGTCGACCATGTCATCGAGGGGGGAAACGACCCCCGGCGGTTCGTCGCCGACCTGCTGGAGCGGCTGCGGGATCTGGTGATCCTCTCCGCGGTGCCGGACGCCGCTGAGAAGGGGCTCATCGACGCCCCCGCCGACGTCATCGAGCGGATGCAGGCCCAGGCCGGTACCTTCGGCGCCGCGGAGCTCACCCGCGCCGCCGACCTCGTCAACGCGGGGCTGACCGAGATGCGCGGCGCCACCTCCCCTCGCCTCCAGCTCGAACTCATCTGCGCGCGAGTGCTGCTGCCCGCCGCGTACGGCGACGAGCGCTCGGTCATGGCCCGCCTGGACCGCATCGAGCGCGGCGTGAACTTCTCCACGGGCGGCGGCGCGCCGGCCATGGGGTACGTACCGGGGCCGGACGCGCATGCACACGGGGGAGCGGTGGGAGGAACGGCGGCCGGGGTCGCTCCGGTCGCTCCGGTTCCGCCGGGGGGCGGTCCGGCCGCGGTTCGGGCCGCCGTACGGGCTTCCGGGGCGCCCGCCGGCGCCGCGGCCGCCGCGTCGGGGGCGCCCTTTGAGCAGGGGACCCCGGCAGGAGTGGGTGGGGCTGGAGCATCTGACGCTCCCGTCGACCGCCCGGCCGGTCCCGACCACGCCCAGCAGCCACCCCAGCCCGAGAACCCGCAGGCCCCGCAGGCCCCGCAGAGCCAACAGCCTCAGCCGTCCGAGCCACAGCCCCAGACCCAGTCGCCGCCCGCGGCAACCGGCTCCGCCCCCGGCGCCTGGCCCACCGCCGCGCCCGCGGGCGGGGGTCGACGGCCCGGCGGCTGGCCCACCGCGACGCCCGCCGGCGGCGGACAGCCCCCGGCCGCACAGAGCAGCCCACCCGCGCCTGCCCCCGCCCCTTCCGCACCGGCGGCCCCCCAGGCCGCGGCCCCCGCCTCCGCCTACGCCCCTCCGGCCGGCGGTCTCGACCCCCGCACGCTCTGGCCGAACATCCTGGAGGCCGTCAAGAACCGCCGCCGGTTCACCTGGATCCTGCTCAGCCAGAACGCGCAGGTGATCGGCTTCGACGGCACCACCCTCCAGCTCGGCTTCATCAACGCCGGCGCCCGTGACAACTTCTCGGGCAGCGGCAGCGAGGACGTGCTGAAGCAGGCGCTGGCCGAGCAGTTCAACGTGCAGTGGAAGATCGAGGCGATCGTCGACCCGTCGGGCGGCTCGGCCCCCCCGGCCCCCGGCGGCCCCACGGGCAGCGGCGGCGGTGGCGGTGGCGGCTACGGCGGTTCAGGAGGCGGCGGATACGGCAGCTCAGGCGGCGGCGGTTACGGCGGTGGCGCCACGGCCCCCCAGCGCCCGGCGTCCCCCCAGCCCACGTCCGCCCAACCCACGACGGCCACCTCGGCACCCACCTCCCCCTCCACCGGCGCCCCCGCCCCCCGGCCGTCCGCCCCGGAACCGCCCCCGGTCTCCCCCGAGGACGACACCCCGGAGGACGACGACCCCGATCTCGACGAGTCGGCCCTGTCCGGCCACCAACTCATCGTGAGAGAGCTGGGAGCGACAGTGGTGGAGGAGTTCTCGCACGAGTAGGAGGAGTTCTCGCACGAGTAGAGGGTGTCGCTCCGGAGAAACCATCGCTTTGGAGAAACCCACAACTCGCCACCTCCCACCCCTTCGGAAGCCCGCACAAACCAGCACGCCGCCCTCCCGATAGGCTGACCCCGTGAAGGTCCTCGTCATCGGCAGCGGTGCCCGCGAACACGCCCTGTGCCGTTCTCTGTCCCTCGACCCCGACGTCAGCGCGCTGTACTGCGCTCCCGGCAACGCCGGCATCGCCGAGGTCGCCGAGCTGCATCCGGTCGACGCGCTCGACGGCGCGGCCGTGTCCGCGCTGGCCGTGGAGCTCGGCGCCGACCTGGTCGTCGTAGGCCCGGAGGCGCCGCTCGTCGCCGGGGTCGCCGACGCCGTACGCGAGGCGGGCATCCCCGTCTTCGGCCCCTCCAAGGAGGCCGCGCAGCTCGAGGGCTCGAAGGCCTTCGCCAAGGAGGTCATGGCGGGAGCCGACGTACCCACCGCGCGGTCGTACGTCTGCACGACCCCGGAAGAGGTTGCCGAAGCTCTCGACGCCTTCGGCGCCCCTTACGTCGTCAAGGACGACGGGCTCGCCGCCGGCAAGGGCGTCGTGGTGACCGGCGACCTCGAGGAGGCCGCGGCGCACGCCAACGCCTGCGAGCGCGTGGTCATCGAGGAGTTCCTGGACGGCCCCGAGGTCTCCCTCTTCGCCATCACCGACGGCGTGACGGTCCGGCCCCTCCAGCCCGCCCAGGACTTCAAGCGCGCGCTGGACGGCGACGAGGGCCCGAACACCGGCGGCATGGGCGCGTACTCCCCGCTGCCCTGGGCCGACCCGAAGCTGGTGGACGAGGTCATGGAGACCGTCCTCCAGCCCACCGTCGACGAGATGCGCCGCCGCGGCACTCCCTTCTCCGGACTGCTGTACGCCGGTCTCGCGATCACCAGCCGCGGGGTACGGGTCATCGAGTTCAACGCCCGCTTCGGCGACCCCGAGACCCAGGTCGTGCTCGCCCGGCTGAAGACCCCGCTCGCCGGCGTGCTGATGGCCGCCGCCACCGGCAACCTCGCCGACCTGCCGCCCCTGCGCTGGAGCGACGAGGCCGCGGTCACCGTGGTCATCGCCTCGCACAACTACCCCGGCACCCCGCGCACCGGCGACCCGATCACCGGCCTGGACGAGGTGGCCGTGCAGGACGCCCCGCACGCGTACGTCCTGCACGCCGGGACCAGGCAGGAGGGCGACGACGTCGTCAGCGCCGGCGGACGCGTCCTGTCCGTCACGGCGGTCGGCGAGGACCTCACCGAGGCCCGCGACCGCGCGTACCGGGCCGTGGCCCGCGTCAACCTCGAGGGCTCCCAGCACCGTACGGATATCGCGGCGAAGGTCGCGGGGGCGTAAGTCCCGGCAATCGGGAGTCCGGCAGTCCGGAACCCCGAGAGTCTCCGAAGCGCCCGAAGACACCGAAAACCCGGAATCCCCTGGAAATCCCTGGAATCACCGGGCGTCGATGAACCCCGCAGGCCCCGGATCCGTCTCAGGATCCGGGGCCTGATCTTTGCGGTCCGTCATCCACCTCTCCCCAGAGCCATTCCATCGAGTGACCGATGCCCCATCCGGCTGACGGGGGCCGGGGGCCCAACTATGGTGCGGCGCAAGCGGTCCGGCACTTGGCCCACCGGCATTGCGATGTCAGGGGTCGGTGCCACAGTGGGGGAGTGAGCAACACCAGGAGAGCCGGGCGGACAGCCGGGCGGGCAGGACGGCAGGGAGGGGGCGAGGTCCGGTCATGACCGGTATGGGTGTGGAGGCGGGCGCGCAGGCAGCGCGTTCCCGAGCTCTGGCCGTGCTGCGCATCCGCAGCCGGGCGCTGGCCGTGGCGCTGCTGCCCGCGGCCGTCGCCGTCGTGCTGCTCGCCGGTGACTCCACCGGCCACCTCGTGGGCCCCGGCTGGGACGCCGCTCGGTGGACGATGTCCGTCGCCGCCGTCCTCGTCCTGGTCGCCGCCGCCGGCATCGCCCTGGTCGTCGCCCGCGCCCGGCCCGCCGTCAGCCCGACGGTCCCGATCGCCGAGGAGTCGGCCCCCGACCTCTACCGCATGGTGCGCGACCTCGCCGACCGTCTCGACGTCCCGGTGCCCTCCGCCATAGCGCTCACCCCGGACTGCGACAGCTGGCTGGAGGACCGCACCCACCCGGCCCACGGCCCGCCCGCCCGCGAGGGCCACGACGAGATAGCGGGCGTCCGCGGCTCCCACCGGCGTGCCACCACAGCGCCCGTCCTCGTCATCGGCTCCCCGTTCCTGTGGTGGATGCGCGTGGGCGAGCTGCGCGCGGTCCTCGCCCCGGTCGTCGCCGGTACAGGACCTTCGGCCCACCCGGACATAGCCGCGGCCCGACGCTTCGTACGGGGCCTGGACGCCGCGGTGGCCGTCACCTCGGCGACCGGCCGCAACGCCCTCGTCCGCCCGGTGCTCGCGGGTGTCGGCTGGGTCGCCCGTCTGCTGCTCCGCAGCTGTCGGGGCCATGCCGGCGAGATGGAGCGCGGGGTCGCCGCCGCGGCGGCCGAGCGTGCACAGGCTGTGGACTACGGCCTCCGGATCGTCGCCCAGGAACAGGTGGGCCTGGCGTACGCCGGCTGGGACCGGCTGCTGACCCGGGTCGCGCTTCCCGCCTGGCGGATGGGCCGCTGGCCCTCCCGGCTGGACGCGGGTGTCGTCGCGGCCCTCACCGAACTGTCCCGGCGCGACCGGCTGGCCGAGGGTTTCGCCTCCCGCCTGGGCGAGCGCCCCGCCTGCGACCTGCTGGAAGAGCCCGGCACAGTGGACGAGGCGACCTCACTGCTGGCCGCCCGCCTCTTCCACGGCGGACCCGCCGAACCCGGCCGTGACTGGGCCCCGGTGGACTGGCAGGAGTACCCGGACGAGGTCGTCGACCGCAAGTGGCGCACCGACGCGGCTCGCCTCCACCGCGTGCTGGACACCCTGGGCGTACGCCGCACCCCCGACCCCTCCTCCCCGGACCCCGACGGCGGACCGACCCTGGCCCGCGTCATGGACCACCTGACGGAACCCACGGCCACGACGCCTGCGCCCCAGACCGAAGCCGGGCGCCAGGGGGACGACCTCCCGAATGCCGGGCAGAGCCGGGCCGCGGACCGCAGAGAGAGGCCGGCGACCCCATACACCCCGGGAACCTCAGACACCTCAGACACCTCAGACACCTCAGGAGCCTTTCCCGGCGAGGCCGGGCAGAGCACCGAGACCCGCCCCGACGAAGACGCCCAACGCACCGCGCCCCATCCCCACGAGCTCACCGAGCCGACCGGGACCACACGGCCGACAGCGACAGCAGGGCCGACGGCCCCGACTGACCTGACCGAGCCCACCGCCCCCCACGCCGACGCCACCCCGGCCCTCGGCACCGATCCCGGCCCCGGCGTCGACCCCGACGACGACCTCCCCAGCACCGAACGCAGCTCCGCCCTCGCCGCCCGTCTCAGCGCCGAGATCGCCCGTGAAGAGGCATCGGCATCCGCGACCACCCCCACGGCCGGCGGTCCGCCCGCACCCGGCCAGGGCAGCGGAGGCAGCCCCGACACCGCCCTCTGGGACGACGGCACGCTCCCCCTCTTCCCCCTGCAGCCGCCCCGCACCGCCCGCGAGCTGCTCACCGACCACGTCACCGCGATGGTGTGCTGCGCCGCGATGGACACCGCCGGAGCGACCCCCGGCCTCGACTGGCTGGACGGCCCGTCCCTCATGGTCAACGGCGAACGCGCGGCGGATCTGGCCCCTCGCGTGCTCAGTCTGGTGGAGGACGGCGATCCCGTCCCTCTGCAGGCGTGGCTGGTCAAGTCCGGGATACGCCCGGAGAAGCCGGTCCGCCTCGTCTGACCACCGCCACCCCAAGCGGCGAAGGCCGGCGCGAACGGCACCCCCCTCGTACCGGACTCAGCAATTCCACTTCTGGCCAATTCGCAACGAGTAGTGACCGCCTGCGTGCGTAATGTGATGTGCTGGGACTGATCGGGCACACGGCAGGGGCCTACGGCACACGACAGCCACATGGCGCGAGAGCCGCATGCTCGACGGTCGAACGCCACAACAGCCACATGGCGCAGTAGCCACGTGACACAGGCGGCACAGCTGACACGGGCGTACGGGGGCGTGAGGGAGGGGAGCCACCATGGGATCGGAGCAGATCCGCCGCTGGGAGTCGGGAGCACTCGCGCACGCCGTGACGGACCCCTTCGGTCAGGGCCAGGTCCCCTGGCTCCGCGGCGCTGAGACGTACGTCGACGACACCGGCCAGATGGTCCCCTGGTACGTGGAGGCACCTCAGCAGCCGACGCGGAAGGACCCCCGCGTGCCCGCCCCGCGAGCCGCCGGAGGCCCCCGCTCCGCCGACGACGTCCGCCGCCAGATCAAGGGCTTCATCTCCACCGGCGCGGTCGCCCCCGGCGAGGCCGTCGACTTCCACATCACCGTCGACCCGCCCCAGGAGTTCGGCGTCGACATCTACCGCATCGGCCACTACGGCGGCGACGGTGCCGCGAAGATCACCACCAGCCCTCGCCTGTCGGGCATCGTCCAGCCCCCGCCGCTGACCGCGGAGCGTACGGTCTCCTGCCACCACTGGTGGCTGTCCTGGCGCCTGCAGATCCCGAGCTACTGGAGCATCGGCGCGTACGTCGCCGTCCTCACCACCGCCGACGGCTACCGCTCGCACATCCCGTTCACCGTCCGCGACGACCACCCGGCCGACCTGCTCCTCCTGCTGCCCGACATCACCTGGCAGGCGTACAACCTCTACCCGGAGGACGGCCGTACCGGTGCCAGCCTCTACCACGCCTGGGACGAGAACGGCCGGCTGCTCGGCGAGGCCGACGCCGCGACGACCATCTCCTTCGACCGCCCGTACGCGGGCGCCGGTCTGCCCCTCCACGTGGGCCACGCCTACGACTTCATCCGCTTCGCCGAGCGCTACGGCTACGACCTCGCCTACGCGGATGCCCGCGACCTGCACGCCGGCCGGGTCGACCCCACCCGCTACCGCGGCCTGGTCTTCCCCGGCCACGACGAGTACTGGTCGACGAACATGCGCCGCACCGTGGAACGCGCCCGCGAGAGGGGCACGAGCCTGGTCTTCCTCTCCGCCAACACCATGTACTGGCAGGTGGAGTTGGGTCCGTCCCCGTCCGGCGTCCCGGACCGCCTGCTCACCTGCAGAAAACGCCGGGGGCCGGGCAAGCCCGTGCTGTGGCGCGAGATCGACCGGCCCGAGCAGCAGTTGGTCGGCATCCAGTACGCCGGCCGCGTGCCCGAACCTCACCCCCTGATCGTGCGCAACGCCGACCACTGGATGTGGGAGGCGACCGGCGCGCACGAGGGCGACGAGATCGAGGGCCTGGTCGCGGGCGAGGCCGACCGCTACTTCCCGCGCACTCCGCTGCCCGAGCACGACGACCGCGTCCTGCTCGCCCACTCCCCGTACGCCGACAGCGAGGGAGTCCTCCGCCACCAGGAGACCTCCCTGTACCGGGCCCCCTCCGGAGCCCTGGTCTTCGCATCCGGGACGTTCGCGTGGTCACCGTCACTGGACCGTCCGGGCCACGTCGACCCCCGGGTCCAGCGCGCCACAGCAAACCTCCTGGACCGCATCTGCAAACACGACTGAGCCCCGCTCCACACACCCCGGACCAAGACCGATCCCCGGCATACGGGAGAATCGAGCCACTTGGACATCATCACGGGGAGGAACCGTGTCCGGATTCGTAGAAAAGCCCGAGCCGCTCCAGGTTCCGGGCCTGGTACACCTGCACACCGGCAAGGTGCGCGACCTGTACCAGAACGAGGCGGGCGACCTCGTGATGGTCGCCAGCGACCGCCTCTCGGCCTTCGACTGGGTGCTGCCCACCGAGATCCCCGACAAGGGGCGGGTCCTCACCCAGCTCTCCCTGTGGTGGTTCGACCAGCTCGCCGACCTGGCGCCCAACCACGTCCTGAGCACCGACCTGCCCGCGGGCGCCCCCGCCGACTGGGCCGGCCGCACCCTGATCTGCAAGTCCCTCCAGATGGTCCCGGTGGAGTGCGTGGCCCGCGGCTACCTCACCGGTTCGGGTCTGCTCGAGTACAACGAGTCCCGCACGGTCTGTGGCCTCGCCCTGTCCGAAGGCCTCGTCGACGGCTCGGAACTGCCCGCCCCGATCTTCACCCCGGCCACCAAGGCCGAGGTCGGCGAGCACGACGAGAACGTCTCCTACGAGGAGGTCGCACGGCAGGTCGGCGCCGACACCGCCGCCCAGCTGCGCCAGGCCACCCTCGCCGTCTACACACGGGGCCGGAACATCGCGCGGGACCGCGGGATCATCCTCGCGGACACCAAGTTCGAGTTCGGCTTCGAGGGGGAGACCCTGGTCCTCGCGGACGAGGTCCTCACCCCGGACTCCTCGCGCTTCTGGCCGGCCGACCAGTGGCAGCCGGGACGCGCGCAGCCGTCGTACGACAAGCAGTACGTCCGCGACTGGCTCACCTCGGCGGAGTCCGGCTGGGACCGCAAGAGCGAGCAGCCCCCGCCGCCGCTGCCCGAGCAGGTCGTGACCGCGACGCGCGCCAAGTACGTGGAGGCGTACGAGCGGCTGACGGGCACGAGCTGGTCGTAGCTCCCACGCGAGAAGCCCCCGGTGACAACCGGGGGCTTCTTCGAAGAGAGCGGACGACCAGGTTCGAACTGGCGACCTCAACCTTGGCAAGGTTGCGCTCTACCAACTGAGCTACGTCCGCACTGCGCCGTGGCGCGAGAGCAACTATACCCAACCTCGCTGCCGGGCGAGCCGCACCGCCGTGTGGCGGTTCTCCGCCCCGAGCTTGGAGACGGCCGACGACAGGTAGTTCCGTACGGTCCCCTGGGACAGCGCGGCCCGCTCGGCGATCTCCGCGACGGGCGCCCCGTCGGCGGCGAGCTCCAGGACCTCCGCCTCCCGCGCGGTCAGTGGCGAGTCCCCGGCGGAGATCGCGTCGGCGGCCAACTCGGGGTCGACGTAACGGTTCCCCGCGTGAACCGTGCGGATGATCTCCGCGAGCCGCTGCGCGCTGACGGTCTTCGGCACGAATCCCCGCACACCCGCCTCGAGGGCCCGCTTCAGATGTCCGGGCCGCCCGTGACTGGTCACGATCAGCACCCGGCAGTCGGGCAGTTCGGTCCGCAGGGATGTGGCGACCTTCACACCGTCCGCGCCGGGCATCTGGAGATCCAGGACGGCGACATCCGGAACGTGCGCACGGGCCATGGCCATCGCTTCGGGTCCGGTGGCCGCCTCGGCCACGACGACGAGATCGTCCTCGAGGGAGAGCAGCGCGGCGAGCGCACCCCGGATGAGGTGCTCGTCGTCGGCGAGCAGGAGTCGTACGGGAGAGGTCATGCCATGACCTCACGCGCACCTGCCGTGACCAACGGCACCTCCGCCACCACCCGGAACAGCCCTCCGTCGGCCGGACCCGCCTCCAACGTCCCCTCCACCGCCGCCAACCGTTCCCGCAGCCCGGCCAGCCCCGAACCGCCGGCACCGGAAGGAGCGGACGCCCCGTCGCTCCCCTCCGTCCCGGAAGGAACCGACGCCCCGTCGTTCTCCACCGTCAGGACCACCCGCCCCTCCCTCTCCCGGACCCCGACCGCGCACCACCCGGCGTCCCCGTGCCGGAGCACGTTGGTCGTCGCCTCCCGCACCGCCCACGCGAGCGCCGACTGCACCTCGGCCGGCAGCCCGGTCACCTCGCCCCCGGTCACCTCGCAGCGGATCCCCGCGGCCGTCAACACCCCATGCGCCCCGGCGAGTTCCACCCCCAGGTCGGCCTCCCGGTACCCCCGTACGACATCCCGCACCTCGCGCTGCGACTCCTGCGCGATCCGCTGCACCTCGATCATCTGGTCGACGGCCTCGGGCCGCCCGCGCCGCGCCAGCTGCACGGCGAGCTCGCTCTTCAGGGCGATCACGGCGAGGTTGCGCCCCATGACGTCGTGCAGGTCGCGCCCGAACCGCAGCCGTTCCTCGGCGACGGCGAGCCGGGCGCGGGTCTCCCGGGCCTCGTCGAGTTCGTAGAAGGCGTCGAGGAGCCAGACGGAGAACACGGAGGTGAAGGCGAAGAGCGCGGAGCCGAACAGCACGGCCAGCGTGACGACCAGCGCGGCGGCCCCGGGGGCGCCCAGGGCGAGCGACACGGCGCCGGCGCCGGCCCCGAAACCGCCGACGAGTGCGTACACGCGCCGCCGGTTGTGGACGCCGAGTGCGAGCGTGCCGGCGCCGAAGACCAGGACGACCCCGAAGACCCCGCCCGCCGCGCTGTCCACGCTCTCGCCGCCCGGACCGTACTCCGCGATCGCGAGGGCCGCGCAGGCGACCGCAGCGGTGATCGCGCCGAGCGTCCACAGCAGCCGTACGGGCTGCTCACGCCGACCGCGCGTCCAGTCCAGCGCCCGCGACGCGGTCACCGCGCACACCGCCCCGTGGACGCCCACCATCAGCAGCAGCCAGCCCGCGAGCCACAGCTCGACCTGCCCGAACCCGGTGAGCCCGATGGCCGCGATCTCCAGCACCGCGAAGAAGTGGAACGTCGACCGTGTGTAGGTCTCCACCTTCGCCGGTGTGCTCTTGCCCCGCCACCATCTGGCCGGTCCCCGCACGTCCATGCCCCCGTTCCTCAGCGTCGGGGCTCCCACCGGAACCACCGCCGTACAGCGAACACACCCAACACCGTCCAGGCCAGCCCGGTCAGCACGGCCCCCACCGCCTCGTACGCCGACAGCTCACCGGTCCACCCGCCCCGCACCAGCGTGATCACCGGTGTCAGCGGCAGCAGTTCGAGCACCGAAGCCACCCGGTCCGGCATCAACTCCAGCGGTACGGTGACCCCGGACCCCACCATCGAGGCCATCACGAGCGGCATGGAGGTGACCTGCGCGCTCTCCACGGTACGCGTCAGGCCCGCCGTCACAGCAGCCAGCACCGCACTCAGCACCAACCCCAACCCGACGCCGATCACCGCCAGTTGGGGAGCCTCAGGAGCCGGTACGTCAAGGAGGACGGTGCAGCCCGCCGCCAGGACCAGGCACTGCACCAGCCCTGTGGCGACGGCCGGCAGCGCGGCCCCGGCGAGGATCTCCCGGTCCCGCGGCTCGCCGGTGCGCAGCCGCTTGAGGACGAGTTCCTCGCGCCGCCCGACGAAGACGCCCACGAGCGCCGAGTACACGGCGAACAGCAGCGAGAACCCGACGGCCCCGGGCAGCAGCACCAGCCCGATGCTGAGCCCGGACCCCTCGAGGTCCATGTCCTCGGCCACCGACCGCACACTGACCGGCAGCACCAGCGGCACGAACACCGCCGTGACGATCATGCCCTTGCTCCGCCCGAACAGCGTCAGCTCGGCCCGCGCGAGTGCCGCGACACGCCCCGCCGGAGTGGTGACGGCTCCACTCATGACACGTACTCCTCAACAGTCCCGAGGCCCGCTTGAGTCTCAGAGCCCTCTTGTGATGCCGCCCGGGCAATCCCCAGGAACGCCTCCTCCAGCGACGCCGACCGCACATCGAGGCGGCCCAGCCCGACCCCGGCCCGCTCGGCCCACCGCAGCACCCCGGTCGCCGCCCGCTGCAGCTCCCGGGTCCGCAGCCGTACGACGTTCCCCTCGACCTCGTGCCCGCACACCCCCAGTTCACCGAGAGGCGGCAGATCCCCCAGGAAGTAGCCGTCGGGCAGCACGAAGGAGATCCGGGACGGCTGCGCGGCGGTCACCTCGGCCGGTGTCCCCGCGACCGCGATCCGCCCTTCGTGCAGGATGGCGAGCCGGTCGGCGAGGTCCTCGGCCTCCTCCAGGTAGTGCGTGGTCAGCAGCACGGTCGTCCCCCCGTCGCGCAGCGCGCGCACCAACTCCCAGGTCTGCCGGCGTCCTTCGGCGTCCAGGCCGGTCGTCGGCTCGTCCAGGAACAGCACCTCGGGCCTGCCGAGCAGCGCGAGCGCGAGGTCCAGGCGCCGCCGCTCACCCCCGGACAGCTGCTTCACCCGTACGCCCGACCTGCCCTCCAGCCCGACCAGCGCGAGCGCCTCCCCCTCGGGCCGTGCCCCGCTCACGCACCCGGCCCACATCCGCGCGGTCTCGGCGACGGTCAGCTCGGACGGAAAGCCGCCCTCCTGCAACATCACGCCCGTCCGGGGCCGTACGGCGGCCCGCTCGGCGTAGGGATCCAGGCCGAGGATCCGCACCCGCCCCGCGGCCGGCCGCGCGAGCCCTTCCAGCAGTTCCACCGTGGATGTCTTGCCCGCCCCGTTGGTGCCCAGCAGGGCGAAGATCTCGCCGCGGCGCACGGAGAAGGAGATTCCGCGTACCGCTTCGAACCCGCCCCCGTACACACGCCGCAGGTCAGTGACCTCAATCACGTGTTCGTGTCCGTCGGTTTCCATGCCTTCAGCGTTCCGCCGACACGGGCCCGGCAGCAGTGCGGGCTGTCATCAGTCGGCGTGACAAATGTCAGAAGACCGCGCGCCGCGCACACCCACCGGGCGCTGGAGGAACACGAAAAGGACCCCGGTCAATGACCGGGGTCCTTTTCATGGAGCGGACGACCAGGTTCGAACTGGCGACCTCAACCTTGGCAAGGTTGCGCTCTACCAACTGAGCTACGTCCGCATTGCCTCCGACCGGCTCTCACCGATCGGCGCGAGCACCATCCTACCTGATCCACAAGAGTGGTCGAGCTGGTGGTGCAGAGCGGGTGACAGGAATTGCACACTGCGCCTTCCCCCTGGAAGGGGGATGTTCTACTACTGAACTACACCCGCGTGTACTTCGGAGCCGGACCTTTCGGCCTTGCCCCTCGGCGTGCTTCAGACTCTAGCTGACCAGGAGGGGTGCTGCGCAAGTCGGCTGGCCTCAGGGCCCGGTGACGGACCCTGAGCACGCAACCGAGGCGGCTGTCACTGCGCGGCGGCGAATGCCTCGTAGACCTTCTTGGGGATCCGCCCGCGCGCCGGGACGTCCATCTTGTTGGCCTGGGCCCAGGCCCGGACGGCCGCCGGGTCGGGCGCGATCTCCGTCTGCCGGTAGGCCTTGCCCGACCTCGACCGCTTGCGGCCGGCCTCCACGTACGGCTCGAGCGTCTCACGCAGTTTCTTGGCATTGATCTGGTTCAGGTCGATCTCGTACGACTTGCCGTCGAGTCCGAAGGCGATCGTTTCCGCCGCTTCCGAGCCGTCGATGTCGTCAAAGAGAGTGACCACGACACGCTGCGCCACGAATATCGGTCCCTTCGTGCGGCATCTCTGCGATGACGTGCCAGGACGTCCTGGAGATGCCGACTGTCCGCCTGTTATTGGGCAAAGTATCGGCTATTGCCAATTCATTTGTACAGTGCCCGGCATTGCATTGTGAAGCTCGACTAAATCTGCCCGCGTGTCTCCGGCGCAATAGGCGTGGTGCATCGATTCGGGATCTTTCCCTGAACTTTTCGTGAAGGCGCCCTTCCGATACCGGATCGTGACAGCCGTCACGTACTTTCCTACAACTCTACCCGCGTAGAAATTTTGTGCGGGTAGTCTGAAGACACCTGCAGGAACCTGCTCAGCACCACAACACCGGGAGTGCCAGTGGCACGCGTCGTAGTCGACGTCATGCTCAAGCCGGAGATCCTCGACCCCCAGGGCCAGGCGGTGCAGCGCGCACTGCCGCGGCTGGGTTTCGAAGGCATCTCGGACGTACGTCAGGGAAAGCGATTTGAACTGGAAGTTGACGGGCCGGTCGACGAGGCCACGCTCGCCCGCATCCACGATCTCGCGGAATCCTTCCTCGCCAACACCGTGATCGAGGACTTCACCGTCAAGGTGGAGGAAGTCGCGGAGGCCGCGAAGTGACCGCTCGTATTGGCGTCGTCACTTTCCCGGGCAGCCTCGACGACCGGGACACCCAGCGCGCGATCCGCCTCGCGGGCGCCGAGCCGGTCGCCCTGTGGCACAAGGACAAGGACCTTCACCAGGTCGACGCCGTGGTGCTGTGCGGCGGTTTCTCCTACGGCGACTACCTGCGGGCCGGCGCCATCGCCCGGTTCTCGCCGGTGATGGAGCCCCTCATCGAGCAGGCGAAGGCCGGACTGCCGGTCCTCGGCATCTGCAACGGCTTCCAGATCCTCACCGAGGCCCACCTGCTCCCGGGCGGGATGCTCGGCAACGACCACCTCCACTTCATCTGCCGCGACCAGAAGCTGCGGGTGGAGAACGCGGACACCGCCTGGACGACCGACTACACGGCCGGCCAGGAGATCAACATTCCGCTGAAGAACATGGACGGCCGGTACGTCGCCGACGAGTACACGCTCGACAAGCTCGAGGGTGAGGGCCGCGTCGCGTTCCGCTACGTCGACTTCAACCCGAACGGCTCGCTGCGGGACATCGCCGGCATCAGCAACGAGGCCGGCAACGTCGTGGGCCTGATGCCGCACCCGGAGCACGCCGTGGAGCCGCTGATCGGCACCGGCCGCACCGACGGCCTCCCCTTCTTCACCTCGATCCTCAAGAAGCTGGTCAACGCATGAGCCGGACGCCTCTGGACACGGTCGAGCACGCGACCGCGACCCCCGACGTCGAGCTGCCCTGGGCCGAACTCGGTCTGAAGAAGGACGAGTACGAGCGGGTCGTGGAGATCCTCGGCCGCCGGCCCACCGGTGCCGAGCTCGCCATGTACTCCGTCATGTGGTCCGAGCACTGCTCGTACAAGTCGTCGAAGGTGCACCTGCGCCAGTTCGGCGAGAAGGCCCCGCAGTCCGACGCCCTGCTGGTCGGGATCGGCGAGAACGCCGGTGTCGTGGACGTCGGCCAGGGCTACGCGGTCACCTTCAAGGTCGAGTCGCACAACCACCCGTCGTACGTGGAGCCGTACCAGGGTGCCGCGACCGGTGTCGGCGGCATCGTCCGCGACATCATCGCGATGGGTGCGCGCCCGGTCGCCGTCGTGGACCCCCTCCGTTTCGGCGCTGCCGACCACCCCGACACCAAGCGCGTGCTGCCCGGTGTCGTCGCCGGCATCGGCGGCTACGGCAACTGCCTGGGCCTGCCGAACATCGGCGGCGAGGTCGTCTTCGACGCCTGCTACCAGGGCAACCCGCTGGTCAACGCCGGTGCCATCGGTGTGATGCGGCACGAGGACATCCACCTCGCGAAGGCGTCCGGCGCGGGCAACAAGGTCATCCTGTACGGGGCCCGCACGGGCGGCGACGGCATCGGCGGCGCGTCGATCCTCGCCTCGGAGACCTTCGACGACGCCAAGCCGTCGAAGCGTCCGGCCGTCCAGGTGGGCGACCCCTTCCAGGAGAAGCTGCTCATCGAGTGCACCCTGGAGGCTTTCCAGGAGAAGCTGGTCGTCGGCATCCAGGACCTGGGTGCGGCGGGCCTGTCCTGCGCCACCAGCGAGCTGGCGTCCAACGGCTCCGGCGGCATGCGCGTCACCCTGGACGACGTACCGCTGCGCGACTCCACCCTCTCGCCCGAGGAAATCCTCATGAGCGAGTCGCAGGAGCGCATGTGCGCGGTCGTCGAGCCGGGCAAGGTCGACCGCTTCCTGGAGATCTGCGACAAGTGGGACGTCATCGCCACCGTCATCGGTGAGGTGACCGACGGCGACCGCCTGGAGATCTACTGGCACGGCGGCAAGATCGTCGACGTCGACCCGCGGACCGTCGCCCACGACGGCCCGGTCTACGAGCGTCCCTACGCCCGCCCGTCCTGGCAGGACGCGCTCCAGGCGGACGACGCGAACAAGCTGCCCCGCCCGCAGACGAGCGAGGAGCTGAAGGACCAGGTCCTGAAGCTGGTGTCGTCCCCGAACCAGGCCTCCAAGTCCTGGATCACCTCCCAGTACGACCACTTCGTGCAGGGCAACACGGTGCTGGCCCAGCCCGAGGACTCGGGCATGATCCGCATCGACGAGGAGACCGGGCTCGGCGTCGCCATCGCGACCGACGGCAACGGCCGCTACGCCAAGCTCGACCCGTACGCGGGTGCGCAGCTGGCACTCTCGGAGGCGTACCGGAACGTGGCGACGACCGGCGCCAAGCCGCTCGCCGTCTCCGACTGCCTGAACTTCGGTTCGCCCGAGGACCCGGCGGTCATGTGGCAGTTCGCGGAGGCCATCCGTGGTCTCGCCGACGCCTGCCAGCAGCTCGGCACCCCGGTGACCGGCGGCAACGTCTCCCTCTACAACCAGACGGGCGAGGTGGCCATCCACCCCACCCCGGTGGTCGCGGTCCTGGGCGTCATCGACGACGTCGCCCGCCGCACGCCGGTCGCCTTCCAGGAGGAGGGGCAGCTGCTCTACCTCCTCGGCGACACCCGTGAGGAATTCGGCGGCTCGGCCTGGTCGCAGGTCGTGCACGACCACCTCGGCGGGCTGCCGCCGAAGGTCGACCTGGAGCGGGAGCGGCTGCTGGCCGAGATCCTGATCTCCGCCTCCCGCGACGGCATGATCGACTCCGCGCACGACCTGTCCGACGGCGGCCTGATCCAGGCCGTGGTCGAGTCGGCGCTGCTCGGACGCAAGGGCGCGCGTCTGGTCGTACCGGACGGGCTCGACGCCTTCACCTTCCTCTTCTCGGAGTCGGCCGGCCGCGCGGTCGTCGCCGTGCCCCGCTCGGAAGAGCTCCGCTTCAACGACATGTGCGGCGCGCGCGGTCTGCCCGTCATCCGCATCGGTGTCGTGGACGGGGAGACGGTCGAGCTGCAGGGCGAGTTCGAGCTGTCGCTGGAGGAGCTGCGCGAGGTGCACGAGCGGACGATCCCGGCGCTGCTCGCGTAAGGACGCCTGCGGAAGGCCCCGTCCGGCCCCTGGGTTGGCGGATTCTAGGGATCGTCGCAACACGTGATTGGTTGTGTCAGACGGCGAGCAGTTTATGCAGGCGCTCGGCTGGGGTTTCCCAGCCGAGCGTC